>DATCEL010000377.1:0-7422 GCA_036510115.1 Caulobacteraceae bacterium | reverse complement strand
AACGCCTGATCATCATAGCCGAAGCTGACGCCCTCCAATCGAAGCGTCGCTGTCGTGAGGTCGAGCGCACGCGCGCCTGGCGCATCCCGCACCTCGGGCTCCACGTCGAGCGCCGCGAACAGGCGTTTTCCGGCGACGATTCCCTGGCTGATCACCGTACTCAGGTTCGAAACCTGGCGCAGCGCCTGACCGGCGGTGAGCAGGGCGGCGAAGAACGCGGCGAACGCGCCGGGATTGGAATGACCGCCGCTGGTCCGCCAGCCTTCATAGACAAGCACTGCCGCGACGATGATGAAAGTGAGAGCTTCGGTGGCTGGGGCGGCGAGCGCGCGGGCATTGTCACCGCTGATCAGATGGTGCTGGCGATCAGCGATGACAGCGGCCACGCGGCCTTCTTCATAGACCTCGCGGCTCTCCATCTTGATCACGCGCACGCCATCAAGGCTTTCCATGATCGCTGTCGCCAAGGTCGAAGTCGCGGCCATCGCCCCGCGCGCGGCCTTGGTGGTCCGGCGCATGAAACGTCCCAGTGACAGAGCGACCAGGGGCGCAAGCAAGGCTACGAACAAGCCAAGGCGCCAATCGGTCCAGGCCATGACCACGGCAGCCGCGGCCAGGGTGAGGGCCTGTTGGACGAAATTGACGATTCCGGTGGTCGCCGCCTCTCGGATCAGGCCCGCATCGTAGAGAACCGACGACACATGGCCGCCGGAGTGCGAAGCCCTCAAACGCGCCAGATCGGCCCGAACCAGCTTGCCGAACAGCTCGGTCTGCACATCGCCGACGATGCCATTGCCCATGCGGTTGATCAGCAACGCCTGCACGGCTTGGGCGGCGCCTCGGCTCAGGGCTAGGGCGACGATGGTCAGCGGAATGGTTAGCAGGGCGCCGGGCTTGGGCCGGACGACAAGATCGTTCACCGCCGGCTGAAGCATCCCGAGCAAGACGCCGGAAAGAACGGCGAACAGCGCCGCGCAGATCAGTGAGAGCGTCAGCGAGCGCCACCTTGGGGCAAGATAACGCCGCCCGATGCGCGCGGCGACGGTCTCTTCCCTCGTCGTCGGAGGCTCGATGTGCATTGTCCGTGCCGATCCGCCAGAGCCTGATGCGTTTGCACGGAACAGATGCAAGCGTTGAATCAGGCTCTCACTTTTGATTCTAGAGCAAATTATCCGCGTTCAGATGTTTCCATCTGAACGCGTTTTGCTCTAGGCGCGCCCACCGCGCGGCGTCGGCTGAAAGCGCCTATTTCTTCAGGAAGCCGCCATACTTCGCCGCGAACCGAGAGACGCGGCCGCCGCGATCGACCAGGTGCTGGTTGCCGCCGGTCCAGGCCGGATGGGTCTTCGGATCGATATCGAGATGGAGTTCGGCCCCTTCCTTGCCCAAAGTCGAGCGCGTCTGATAGGTCGTGCCATCGGTCATCGTCACGGTGATGAAGTGATAGTCGGGATGAATGTCTTGTTTCATGGTGTGATGACCGACTTGAACAAATGGGAAAAAAGCCCGCGCAAACGGGCGTTTTTTGGACGCGCGGCTATACACGCTTAGGCCGCGTCTAGGCAAGGGTGATCATGGCGGTTGAAGGCGTGCGCGGAAGCCGGCGGCCGGCCGGCGCCACGAACGCGCCATTGGCGGGCGATCGCGCACCAAGCCGCAACCTGCGTCCCCTGGCTGAACTGTGGCCGTTTGTGAAAGTCCACTGGAGCGACGCCGTCGCTTCATTGATCGCCCTGTTGTTTTCGGCAAGCGCGTCGCTGGGCCTCACTGGCGCGCTGCGACTGGTGATCGACAAAGGCTTCGGCCGCGCATCGCACGCGGCGCTGAACGAAACCTTCCTTGTCCTGGTCGCCGTCGCCTGCGTCTTGGCCTTCGCCACCGCTTGTCGGTTTTACTTCATCAATAAGCTCGGCGAACGGGTCGTGGCGGATCTCAGGACCGCCCTTTATCGGCGCGTGCTCGCGCTGGACCAAACCTTCTTCATCGGCGTGAGTTCGGGAGAAGTGCTCTCGCGCATGACCACCGACATGACCATCGTCGAGGCCGTCGTCGGATCGGCCGCCTCG
Organism: Caulobacteraceae bacterium; assembly: GCA_036510115.1. GTDB lineage: Bacteria > Pseudomonadota > Alphaproteobacteria > Caulobacterales > Caulobacteraceae > Acaudatibacter. The sequence continues at coordinate 5,356 of DATCEL010000377.1, read as the reverse complement.
ATCGCCTTACGCAACCTGCTGACCGTGGCCGGGGCGCTGATCATGCTGGCGTTCATTTCGCCGTCTCTCGCCCTCTGCGTCGTGCTTCTGGGTCCGTTCGTGCTCATTCCGCTGGTGCTCTACGGGCGGCGCGTGCGCCGGTTGTCCCTCAGGGCGCAGGAACGGTTCGGCGAAGCCATCGCCTTTGCTGGCGAGACTCTCGACGCCGTCGATACGGTCCAGGCCTTCGGCCGCGAACGCAGCGTGGGCGACCAATTCAGCCGATCGGTGGAGGCGGCGTTCGGCGCCTCCTTGGCCCGAATCGGCGCGCGGGCGGTGATGACCGGCGGGGTGATGATCCTGGTCTTTGGCGGGGTGGCCGCGCTGTTTTGGCTGGGCGCCAATCAGGTGCTCTCCGGGCGTCTTACCGAAGGCGCCTTGACCCAGTTTGCCCTCCTCGCGGTTCTGGCCACCGGATCAGTTGGGTCTCTGAGCGAGGTATGGGGCGACGTGCAGAAGGCCGCAGGGGCCATGGATCGTATTGGCGCCCTGCTCAGAACCGAACCGGCGATCTCCGCGCCGGCCCGCCCGACCCCCTTACCGTGGCCCGCCACGGGCGAAGTCGCCTTTCGCAACGTCGTTTTCGCCTATCCCGGACGACCCGACTTTCCCGCTCTCAACGGCGTCGATCTGCAGGTGAGAGCGGGAGAACGCGTGGCTCTGGTTGGGCCCTCCGGGGCTGGCAAGAGCACTGTGTTCCGGCTGCTGTTGCGATTCTACGATCCCACCCGGGGCGAGGTGCTCATGGATGGGATCGACCTCAGGCGCGCCGATCCAGCCGAGGTCCGCGCCCGCATCGCCCTGGTGGCGCAGGAAGCGCCGCTGTTCTCTGGATCGGCGCTTGAAAACCTCCGGTTTGGCCGCAAGGGCGCCGACAAGCCGCGCATACTGGCGGCCATACGGGCAGCCCAGGCTGAAAACTTCCTTCAGGCGCTGCCGCAGGGCCTCGAAACGCGTCTCGGTGAGCGCGCGCGCCGTCTTTCCGGCGGAGAGCGACAGCGGCTCGTCATCGCTCGGGCGCTCGTCCGAGACGCCCCGATTCTGCTGCTCGACGAGGCGACCAGCGCCTTGGATGCGGAGAATGAGCAGCTGATTCAGCGCGCGCTCGACGAGGCGATGAACGGCCGCACGACCCTGGTCATCGCCCACCGCCTCGCCACCATACTGAAGGCGGATCGAATCGTGGTGCTGGACGCCGGCCGCGTCGTCGATCAGGGAACCCACGCCGAACTGATCGCGCGGGGCGGACTTTACGCCCGCCTGGCGGAACTCCAATTCGGCATGGAAGCCGCCTGACGCGCCGACGCCGCCGGCGGTTCGGCTCTCGGGCCACGCCTGAGCCGCGCCAGACGGCGCAACCGGCGCCAAAGCCGGCTCTTCTCCGGTTCGGGATAGGGTTGCAGCAACCGACGGAACTCCTCGGCGCACGATCGCCAGGAATAGCGCTCGGCGGCGGCCCGCGCCTGAGCCTTGTCGATTGCGAGAGCCTCCAGGCAAGCCTCCCGGAGACCATGTGTCTGGTCGGGCGCGAGCGCACCAGCGCCAGATCCGGGAATGATATCCGCCGGTCCCGGCGCGAGGAATCCCGCCACCGGCAGGCCCGACGCCCAAGCCTCGAGCATTACCAGGCCAAAGGTGTCGGTAAGCGACGGGAACACGAACACGTCGGCGCAGGCATATTGAGCGGCGAGATCGGCGCCGAACTTCGCCCCGACGAAGCGCACGTCCGGATAACGCGCGCTCAGCTCTTCCATCTGCGGGCCGTCACCCACCACGACCTTGGCGCCCGGCAAATCCAGCTCGAGAAAAGCTTCGATGTTCTTCTCAACCGCCACCCGGCCGACATTGAGCCAGATCGGACGCGGCAGGTCGGCGAAGACATCCGGTTCATCAGGTCGGCGCGGCTGGAAAGTCTCGGTATCCACCCCCCGCGTCCAGACGGAGATATTACGGAAGCCCTGCTTCTCCAGCTCGTCGGCCATGGTTCGGGTGGCGACCATCAGCCGACCGGACGGCTTGTGGAACCATTTCATATAGGCGTAGCCGGCGGCTAGCGGCAGCGGCAGGCGAGCCGACACATATTCGGGAAATCGCGTGTGGTAGCTGGTGGTGAACGGCAGCTTCCATTCGAGGCAGATTCGCCGGGCGGCCAGGCCGATCGGTCCCTCCGTGGCGATATGGATGGCCTCGGGCTCGAACTCCCTGAACCGTTGCTGGACCTTTTCGAAGGCGCCCACGGCCAGTTTGATTTCGGGGTAGGTCGGTAGCGGGAATGTCGGAAACTGGTCGGGGCTGATCACCTCGACAAGGTCGTCCATCTCACGCAACTCAGCGCACACGCGCGCGAGCGTGCGCACGACGCCGTTGACCTGGGGCTCCCAGGCGTCCGTGGCCAGCACTATGCGCATCAGGCGATCGCGGGTTCCGTCATTGGCGCCGTTTCGCTCAAGGCGTGGCGCGAACTGTCGATCATGGACCAGGAACGCCGCTTCGCCCAGGGCGGAATCTTAAACGGACGTCGAAAGCCACCGACGTGGCCGCCTGACGCCTCTGCTAGAGGGCGAAGACGCGGCGGACGATGTCCTCCAGGCCCCTGGCGTCGGTTTCATTGAATGCCGCGAGCGTGGTCGAATCCACGTCGAGCACGGCGATAAGCGCGCCGCGGGCGTCGATGACTGGGACCACGATCTCGCTGCGCGAGCGCGAGTCGCAGGCGATGTGTCCCGGGAAGGCGTCAACGTCCGTAACAATCAGGGTCTCGCGTCTCGCCGCCGCTGTGCCGCAGACGCCCTTGCCGAAATCGATTCGAAGACAGCCCAGAGATCCCTGATAGGGACCGACGACAAGCTGGTCGCCGCGCATCGGGTCAACGACATAGAAGCCCGTCCAGAAAAAGTGATCGAAGGCTTCGGCCAGCATTGCCGCCACGGTGGCCATGCGCGCGGTGAGATTGGTTTCGCCCTCGACGACCGCTTCGATCTCCTCGGCCAGAGACGCGTAGCGCGCGGCGAGGGATTGAGCGGACGACAGACTGATGGCGGGAGCGCGCACGGCCCAAGGCTATAGACGGCTGTCGGAGCTGCCCCAATGCGAATTAACCAGGGCCCCCATTGAATTTAATGTTGCACTGCAGCATAAGCGAACCCACTCCTTCGCGAAGGCCAGATCTTAGATGACCGCACACCGAAATCCGTGGCTCAGCCTCGCCGGTGATTCCATTCGCCTTGGCCTGGAGGCTCAGAACGTGATCGGACTGCGCCTGATCAAGGCCGCCTGGGGCGATGCCGACTCGGCCGATGAAGCCATGCGTATGGTCATGGAAAAGAACCAGGCCGCGTGGGACGCCTCCTGTGTCGTCGCCCGCAGCGTGATCGCCGGCGAAGGCCACCTGGCGCCCGCCCGAGCCCTGGCGCTCTACCGTCGACGCATCCGGGCCAACCAGCGTCGACTGACCCGAAAATCGCGTCATGAAGACCTATAGCCTCGAGCTCCGCCACGCGCCTTCCAAGCGCCGCCTCAACGCGCTCGCCGACAATCGGCTCGAGCCGCTCAAGACCCGCTTCGAGGGTGACGCTGCGGCGATCGCCTGGGCCCAGGCCGAGCTGCTCGACTTTGCCCGCCGGCGAGGCGGCGACAACTTCCAATATGTGGAGGCGGCGATCCTCGAACTCCTGCCCTTCGGTCAATTGATCGACGGCAAGGACTATCGGCGCCTCGGGCGCTGGGTATGCAACGCCGATGGCCTCGCCTGGCGCGACGCGATGCTGGTCCCGGCCTGAGGCAGAACCCGCCGCTTTCCAAAAATGGTAGGCCCGGTAGGACTCGAACCTACAACCAGACCGTTATGAGCGGCCGGCTCTAACCAATTGAGCTACGGGCCCGAAGGGTAGCTTCGTCGGGGAACGTGCGGTTATCATGGGCGGCGGGCGTCTGGAAAGACGCGGCCTCGGGCCGGCGCGCGCGGCAACGGAGTTACAATGATGAGACGTATGACAGTGGCGCTGGCGCTGGTGTCCGGCCTCGCGGGGCCGGCGATTGCGCGCGCCCAAGGCGCGGCGGACGCGCAGTTCGCGGCCACCACGCTCAACCTCTCGGCCTACGGCGAGGTCAAGCTTCCGCCGGACATGGCCACACTGACCCTTGGCGTTCAGACAACGGCGGCGACAGCGTCCGGGGCCCTTGCCGCCAATGCCGAACAGATGAACCGGATCGTGGCCACCCTTCGCCGCGCGGGCCTGGCCGACCGGGACATCCAGACATCGCAACTCAGTCTTGCGCCGCAATACGCGTACAAGGAGGGTCAGGCGCCGCAACTCACCGGCTATCAAGCCTCCAACGACGTAGCCATATCCGTGAACGATCTTTCCCGGGTCGGGCGCGTCGTCGACGCTGTGGTCGGCGCGGGGGCCACCAATGTGAATCAGATCAGTTTCGGCGTGGCCAATCCGCTCGCGGCCGAGAACGCGGCCCGAGTGGCGGCCGTGAAGGCCTTGCAAGACAAGGCGCGTCTCTATGCTGACGCCGCTGGTTACCGTATCGGTCGCCTGGTGAATCTGAGCGAAGGCGGCGGCTACGCGCCCACGCCGCCGCGCCCGATGATGGCCATGGCCTTCAAAAGCGCCGCGCCGACGCCCGTGGAAGCTGGCGAAATCGATGTCCGCGTGGACGTCAGCGGCGTCTTCGAGCTGGCAAAGTAGGGCTTGTCGGGGAACCACGCTTCCAACCGCGTCTTTGGCCTAGGCAATGGTAATCGGTATGACGAACATCACCTTCAGGCGCTCCGCCTCGGCCGTCGCCGCCTGCGCCTCGCTCTGCGCCTGCGCAACACAATCTTCGTCGGTTCAGGTGGTCTCGCAGGCGTCCGGCTCGCCGTACTTCAGCCTCGGACCGCCGGGCGTTTCCAAGGCGGGCGACGGCGTCCGGCTGGTTGGCCGCGTGTGTCGCCGGTCGCGGACAACTCTGCTCACGCCTTATCGCGTGCGGATCGAGCACGTCGGCCCAGGCGGCGCCGTGATCGGGGTCGAACACGCTCGCATCCCGCCGATCTACGCCTATTCCGACCAAGCCTGCGCCACCTACGCCATAGTCGCGAAATGGACTCTCGCTCCCGGCGATTCGCTCCGCGCGTGCTTCGACCGCGGTCGAGACTGCCCGTCGAGCGCGGCCGCCAAGGCGGTGGTCGCCGTCCCCGCAAGCTGACCGAGACGGGAAGCTACTTGTTGTAGGTGAAGGCCAGCCGCAGGCCGACCATGAGCGCGTTGGCGACGCGTGTGTCGCCGCCCGGATAGATGACATACTGCACATCGGGCTGGACATT
>DATCEL010000376.1:0-2819 GCA_036510115.1 Caulobacteraceae bacterium | reverse complement strand
CCGTTCGCGGGAGTAGCGTTTACGCTGAGGCCCCTAGCGGAAAGTGAGCGGATGTCGATTGAGCAATTGAAGCGCGACGTGATCGGCGCCGTCGACGCCATGGCCGGCGAGCTGATCGCGCTCAGCCACCTGATCCACTCGGAGCCGGAGCTGGCGCTCGAGGAGGTCAAGGCCTGCGCCAATCTCGTGGGGACGGTCGAGAGCCACGGCCTCACCGTCCAGCGCGAGGCGTTCAGCCTCTCCACCGCCTACGCGGCCGAGTTCGGCAAGGCGGGCGGGGCGACCATCGCCATCCTCTCGGAATACGACGCCCTGCCCGGTATCGGCCACGCCTGCGGCCACAACATCATCGCCACCGCCGGCCTGGGCGCGGCTCTGGCGCTCAGCAAGCTGAACGGGCGCCTGCCCGGGCGGGTGCGCTATCTCGGCACCCCGGCCGAGGAGCGCTTTGGCGGCAAGGAGCTGATGGCTCGCGCCGGGGCTTTCGACGGCGTCGACGCGGCGATGATGATCCACCCCTCGACCTCGGACATGCTGACCATGCCGTGCCTGGCGGTGACCGAGGTCGACGCCACCTATTTCGGCAAGACGGCCCACGCCTCGGTCGAGCCGCACCGCGGGGTCAATGCGCTCGACGCCGTGGTCATCGCCTATCAGGCGATCGCCCAGCTTCGCCAGCACATCGAGACCCGCGAGCGCATCCACGGCATCATCACTGACGGGGGCCTGGCGCCCAATATCGTGCCCGAGCGCGCCGCCTGCCGCTTCTATGTGCGCTCGCCCAATGCCGAGGGCCTGGCGGCGCTCAGGCGCCGGGTGCAGGCCTGCTTCGAGGCCGGCGCGCTGGCCACCGGCTGCCGGCTGGAGACGGTGTGGGGCGAGACGGACTATCTCGACCTCAAGACCAACTGGCCGATGGCCAGGGCCTTCGCCGCCAACGCCGCCGCCATCGGCCGCCCGTTCGAGCCCGCCGACCTCGCGCCACGCGACCGCGCCGGCTCCACCGACATGGGCAACGTCAGCCACCGCACGCCCTCGATCCATCCGCTGCTGGCGGTGGCCCCGCCGGAGACACCCATTCACAATCCGAAGTTCACCCGCTGGGCCAGCTCGGAAACCGGCGACAAGGCGGTGATCGAGGGCGCCAAGTCCATGGCTCTGACCGCCCTCGACCTGATGAGCGATAAGGCGATGATGGCGGCGGTGAAGGCGGATTTCGCCGCCACGGCCGAGGACTCGCGCCGCTCGCTGGAGACGATGATGGCCTCCGCGCCGGCGGCCAGCCATCCTGCCGACCATGGCCACGGCGGTTGCGGCTGCGCCTGACAACCCCACGACGCGGAACGGCGCGGTCGGCCAAGGGTTACCCTGTCGAAGCGAGGACTTGCCATGGCCGACACAGACAAGCGTGACCCCCACCCCGGGATGATGGGCGACGGCACTGAGGAGCAGAACCTCGGTCAGGCCGGACATCCGGGCGCGCGCATCGAGCGGGACGAGGTCGTCGCCGCGTTCGACAACGGCGAGGGTCCGCATGCGCGGGAAGCCCGGCCGCTCCCCGAGCACAAGAAGCACGACCAGCTTGCCGACCATGAGAAGCGCGCCGAAAGCCGCCAGGAGGCGCTTCTCGACGAGAGTCTCGACGAGAGCTTTCCGGCCAGCGATCCGCCGAGCCCCAAGCACATCACCTGAGGGTCTCGCGGGGGGCGTGCGAAAAGCCTAGGCTCGCGCCATGTCCGTCGCCTTCACCCGCGAAGCCGATCTTGAGTCCCAGGCCGCGGACCTGCCGGATCGGCCGATTTCGCCGCACCCCAATCTGGTCACGGCGAGCGGCCTGGCGGCCATCGAAGCGCAACTCGCCGCCGCCCGCGCGGCCCATGCCACGGCCCAGGCGAATTCCGAGATCGCCGTCGACCGCACCGCCATGGCCAGGGCCGTGCGCGATCTGCGCTATTGGTCGTCCCGCCGCGCCAGCGCTCAACTGACCGATCCCGCGATCGACGCCGATCGGGTGCAGTTTGGCCGGGTCGTGGAACTGGAGCGCGAGGACGGCCGGCGTCAGGTGTTCCGGATTGTCGGCGAGGACGAGGCCGATCCCGCGGATGGCAGCATTTCCTATGTCTCGCCGCTCGCCCGCGCGCTCTTGGGAAAGGCCGTCGGCGAGGTGGCGATGATGAACGGGACCGAGGTCGAGGTGGTCGCCGTCAGCTGAGCCGAGCCAGCCCCGGAACCTACCGTTTCGAGGGCCGCGTAGCCCAGAACAGGAAACCCTCGACGGCGAGGAAGGCGGCCACCGGCGCGATCGCCCCGGGGCCGCCGGCGAGGTCGTGGCCGAAGCGGCTCGCCACATAGAGGAGCACGATCATGCTCAGCGCCATGCCAGGCGCGCCAAGGCCGCGCATGGCGGCGCTCTTGTGATAGCCGATCCAGAAGGCGAAGCGGGCCAGAACCCAGACGACGGCCGTGGCCACGACGGTGCGCATGGCCGCGCCGTCCGGGGAATAGGCGGCGAGGCCGAAAAGGGCGAAGGCGAAGACGACGAACTGTTCGAGCGTGTTCTGCAGATAGCGCTGATTGACCCGCAGGCGTCGCGTCTCGAAGCCGGCGAGCGGATCGAAAGCCGGCGACGAAAGCCGCTCGTGGGCTACGGCCTCGACGCCGGTCACCAGGCAGAAAAGCGCCGCGACACAGGCGCATTTGAGCGTGAAAGCCATGCGGGCGGCGGGTGTGTCCAGCCCCGCCAGGGGCGGCAAGAGACACGCTAGACCAAGCCAGAGGGCGATCGCCATGGGAGCGGCGATGGCGATGGCGACGATCCC
>DATCEL010000375.1:0-8336 GCA_036510115.1 Caulobacteraceae bacterium | reverse complement strand
ACGGGCGAGGTCCATGGCCGCCTCGAAGTCCTTCGATTCAGCCAAGCGTTCGGCGAGGCCGGCGGGCGCTTCGATCGGCCCGAAAAAATCGGGGTCGAGAAGGGCGTCCAGAGCGGCGGGGTGGCGCGCCAGGGTGGTCGCGAAGCGCGGCGCGAAGGCCATGATCCGCACTACCAGGGCCAGCAGCGCCGGCTGGGCGAGGAACAGGGACTGCACCTGCACGCCGCTGGTCAGGCGGGAGAAGAAATCGGAGAAGCGGGTGAAGGCCGCTTCCGGCGCGCCTGTCGCCGCCGCCGCTTCCAGCAGCCGCGGGGCCAAGCGTGTGAGCAACTCCCGCCCGCGCTCGCTGCGCGTTGGCCCGATGCGGCCGTGATGCCAGGCTCGGATCGCGCTCGAGATCTGCGCCGGATGGTTGAAGCCCATGCGCGCCAAGGTCGCCAAAGTCTCGGGATCGTCGTCGACGCCGGTGAAAATCAGGCTGCCGTGACGCGATGACAGCGCCTCTTCGCCCGCGAAGAGGGCCCCGTAGTGCTTGTTAACCGTTCGCAAGGTCTTCGAAGCCGCGCTGTCGAATGAGGCGAGGTCAGGGTAGCCGGCCAGAGCCGCCACGCGCCGACGCTCCGTTGCGGCCGTTGGCAGCCGGTGAGTCTGTTCGTCGCCGATCATCTGCACCCGATGCTCCCACGCGCGCAGACGGTCATAGGCCGCGGCGAGATCGGCCGCGACCGCGGCGCTCACCTGGCCGCTGGCGGCGAGGGCTTGGAGGGCGTCAAGGGTGCGCAACGAGCGCAGATCGGGATGTCGACCACCCAGGATGAGCTGTTGGGTCTGGACGAAGAACTCGATCTCGCGGATGCCGCCGCGGCCGAGCTTCAGGTCCGCGCCAGCCGCCGTCAAGCGGTCGTCGACCTTGTGGGCGTGGATCTGGCGCTTGATCGAGTGGATGTCGGCGATAGCCGCGAAATCGAGGTTGCGCCGCCAGATGAACGGCGCGAGATCGGCGAGGAACGCCTCGCCGCGCGGGACGTCGCCGGCCACGACCCGGGCCTTGATCAGCGCCGCGCGTTCCCAGTTTTGACCGACGCTTTCATAGTAGCCGAAGGCGGCCGGCACCGAGACGGCGACCGGCGTTGACGACGGGTCTGGCCGCAGACGCAAATCGACGCGAAAGACGTAGCCATCGGCTGTGCGCGCCTGGAGCAAAGTCGCCAGACGCTCGGTGATGCGGATGGCGGTCGCGTCCGGTTCGACGCCCGCCGCCAGCGGCAAGGCGGAGGGTTCGTGAAAGACCATCAGATCGATGTCGCTGGAGTAGTTGAGCTCGAACGCCCCATGTTTGCCCATGGCGACGACGAAAAGGCCGGGAACGGGTCCTTCGGCTCCTTCGCCGAGAGCGGTCAGACGTCCGCGGGCCACGGCCTCGCGCGCGGCCTGCGTCAGGGCGGATCGGACGGCGGCGTCGGCGAATTGGCTGAGAGCGCCAGTCACCTGGGTCAGGTTCCACACTCCGCCGAGATCGGCCAAAGCCGCGAGCAGATGTAGATCGCTCTTCAGCCCGCGCAGACGCGCTTCGGCGAGGGCGATGTCCGGTTCGAGCGCGCATTCGCCGGCGGCTCTCAGAATGGATTCGAGCCGCTCTTCCGGCGGATCCGCCAGCGTCCGGGCCAGGCGCTCGGGTTCGCGCGTGCACAGGCTCGCCAGGTAGGGCGCCGCCCCGAACACCGGCGCGAGGGCTGGCCAGGCGATGCTCAACCTCTCGCTACAGTTGGCGTCTCCGGCCGCCGCGAAGAGCAACTCTTCCGCTCGCGAGGCCGCGCCGGCGTCGACCACCGGCCCGTGGGCGCGGATGAGTTCGAACAGCGGCGCCGCCATCAGCCGACCCGGGGCAAGACGAGGGCGACGCGCAGTCCCGGTCCGGATTCGTCAACGCCGCCCGGGCCCTCGTCGAGCTCGAGATGACCGCGGTGCGAGCGGGCGACGGCGGCGACCAGCGACAGGCCCAGGCCAACGCCGGGCAGATTGCGGCTGCGCTCCAAACGGACGAAGCGCTCGATCACCCGCGCGCGATCCGCCGCGGCGACCCCAGGTCCGGTGTCGGTGACTGAGATTTCGATGTCGCCAGAGGACCGCCGCCGCACGCGCAACATCACCGCGCCGCCGGGGGGGGTATATTTGAGAGCGTTGTCGAGGATGTTGGACAGCGCCTGGGCGAGGAATTCACGGTTGCCTTTGACGGTAAGGCTCGGCGTCAGCTCGGCCTTGAAATCGAGCCCCTTGTCCTCGGCGAGCGGCTCGTAGAGTTCGGCGACGTCGGCCGCCAGCACCCCCGGATCGAAGAGCTTCTGATCGGGCGCGTCACCCGCCGCCTCCAGTCGGGCGATGGCCAGGACGGCGGTAAAGGTGCGCAGAACCCCGTCGGCGTCCTCGAGAGCCTGATGGAGGGCGGCCTTGGGATCGGTGCGGCCGGCGTCGGCCTCGATCATCGCCGCCTCCAGGCGCGCGCGCAGGCGCGTCAAAGGCGATCGCAAATCATGAGCGATGGCGTCGCCGGCGTGGCGCAGGCCGCCCACCGAGCGTTCCAGGCGCTCGAGCATGTCGTTGAGACCACTGGCGAGCTCGTCGTATTCGTCGCCCGCGCCGCGCACCTTGGCTCTGGCGTGAAGATCGCCACTTCTGGCCGCGTCGATGACGTCGATGAGGCTGGCCATGGTTCGATTGACGTCGCGGCTGACCAGAATGCCTCCGGCCAGGCCCAGGACGATCACCAAGGCGCCCGCGCCCCAGATCGCCCGTAGAATCCTGACCACGAAGCCCTCAGCCTCGCCGACATCGGCGCCAACGAAGACAAATTCGCCGCCGGCCATGCGCTCCTGCAGGCCGCGCGCGGGCAGACGCACGACGGCGCCGTCCGGATTGGTCTCGGTGAGCACGAAACTAGCCCAGGCATGGGTTCGATGGCCAATCTTGACCGGCGAGACGGCGATGGAGCCGGATACCGGGTGACCGGCTTCGTCCATCAGCAGATAGACGAGCACATGATCGCTGGCCGAGCGTTCGATCACCGCCTGATTGAGCGCCGGGAAGCCGCCGCGGGTATAGACCGTCTCCAGCGAGCGCATCTCGGCGCTGACCTGAGTGTCGTCACGGCGGTGACCTCGCCGGCGGTGGCCAGGTAGATGTAGGCCAGAAAGGCGCAGGCGGCCGCCGCGAACAGGGCCAGAAACAACAGGGTCAGCCGGAATGGGGTGGTCCGAAGGACCTGGGGCAGGCGCATCTCGCCTACCGCGCCTTCACGCTTCCAGGCGGTAGCCCGCGCCTCGGACCGTCTGCAGCATCGCTCGATCGAATCCCTTGTCGATCTTGGCTCTCAGCCTGGAGATGTGCACGTCGATCACGTTGGTCTGCGGATCGAAATGATATTCCCACACCTTCTCGAGCAGCATGGTCCGGGTGACCGATTGCCCGGCATTGCGCATGAGGAATTCCAGAAGCTGGAATTCGCGCGGCTGAAGGTCGATCTCCTGGCCGGCGCGATGCACCTCGCGGCCGAGCAGATCCATCTCCAGGTCACCGACCTTGAGAACCGTCTGGACCGAACCGGTCTCCCGGCGTCTGGCCAGAGCCTCGACCCGCGCGATCAACTCGGCGAAGGCGTAGGGCTTGACCAGGTAGTCGTCGCCGCCCGCCTTCAGGCCGGAGACGCGATCGTTGATTTCGCCGAGCGCCGAGAGAAACAGCACCGGGGTTTGATCGCCGCTGGCGCGCAGGCGCTCAACCATGGCGACGCCGTCAAGCCGGGGCATCATGCGATCGACGATCAGAACGTCGAATCGCTCACCGCCGACCGCCGTCAGACCCTCTTCGCCATCAGCCGCCGCGCGGCACTCGTGACCCGCTTCCGCCAGACCCTTGGCCATGGCGTCCGAGGCCTCGAGATCATCCTCGACGATCAGAACCCGCATCGCGCCCCCAGTCCACTCCGGCCCGCTTCGCTCAGCCTTCGATTTTCAGAGGCACGAACAGCGTGCGACCCGCCCGGGTGATGGCCAAAGGAATGCTCTTGCGGCCTTCCTTTTTCCATTCGTTCACCGCCGCGGCGACATCGCCGGCGCTGGCCACCTCGCGATCACCCGCGCGAACGATAACGTCGCCGCGCTGGAGTCCCTTATCGCTCGCGTCGGACGCGCTCTTGACGCCCTCGACGACCACACCGCGCGCGTTCTGGCCGAGATTGAACTCCTGCCTTTCGGCTGGACTCAAGGGCGCGAGGGTCATGCCCAGCACGGCAGCGCCGGGCGTCACGTGCGCGCCGCCGGCCGCACCGTCGCCCTGATCCCCACCCGCGCCGCCATTCTGCGCCAGCTGGTCTTCGGACGGGCGAAGCGCCGTGCGCACGTCGATCGAACGCTCCTTGCCGCCCCGGAAGACGTCGAGACGGGCGACGCCGCCGGCCGGAACCTTGGCCACTTCACGGGTCATCTCGGTGTAGCTGCTGATCGGGTGGCCGTTGACGCCGACGACCACGTCGCCGGATTCGACACCCGCTTTCTGCGCCGGGCCGCCAGCCACCACATCGGCGACCACCGCGCCGGTGCGGCCGGCGAGACCGAAGGAATCGGCCATCTCGGCGCTCAGCGGCTGGATGCTCGCGCCGATATAGCCGCGCTGAATGTGGCCCGTGGAAATTAGCTGCTTGGCCACCTGAGCGGCGACGTCGGCGGGAATGTCGAAGCCGATGCCGACCGAACCGCCGGAAGGCGAGAAGATCGCCGTATTGACGCCGATCACCCGACCGTAGGTATCGAAGGTCGGCCCCCCCGAATTGCCGCGATTGATCGGCGCGTCGATCTGAATGTAGTCGACGAAGTTTTCGCCCAGATCGCGATTATAGGCCGAGACGATGCCGGCCGTGGCGGTGTTGCCCAGGCTGAACGGATTGCCGACCGCCAGCACCCAGTCGCCGACCCGCGGCTTGGCCGAATTCTCGAAATCGACATAGGGGAAGTTGTGACCGTCGACCTTGATCACGGCGATGTCGGTGGCTTGATCGCGGCCGACGACGACAGCTTTCATTTCCTTGCCGTCCTTGAACACGACCTTGATCTCATCGGCGTGGTCGACGACGTGGTTGTTGGTGACGATGTAGCCATCCGGCGAGATGAAGAAGCCCGAGCCGGCCGATAGCTGCTTGGGACCGACCTGGGGCGTGTCGCCGCCTTCCGCGCCGCCTTGTTCGCCCTGACCCTTGGGAACGATGTTGAACGGGAAATTCTCGAACCCGGGAATGCCGCGAAGTTGAGTGACCGGCGCCCGCGAAGTGACATCGATGGAGACCACCGCCGGCGACACCTTTTCGAAGATGTCGGCGAACGACAGCGGCGCGCCCGGCGTCGACGGCAGTTCAGGCAGGGTGGAGGCCTTGATCAGATGTCCCTGACCATCGAACGCAAAAGCGGGCGGTCGCATGCCAACGCCGGCCATCGCGGCGGCGGCGAGTCCGGCGCCCGCCAAGGCGCCGACGACAACGTGGGATCGGGTGACGGCCATGGATAGAGTCCTCGGGCGACCCGCCAACCAATGGGGGGACCGGCCATTAATCTAGCTACGCATGCCAAGGAGCGCGAGGGCTCTCAAGTTACGTTTCGGTTAGTCCAGGGGCGTTCTTGGAGCTTAATTCTGGCGTCATGTTGTCTGAAGGTCGCGTAAGCGCGAGAAGCCGCGCCTCCTCGTCTGGCGACAGGTCGGCCATGGGCGCCGTCCGCGGCCGCCCGATCAGGAGCGCGAGACCGGCAAGCGCGACCAAGAAAGGGGCGCCCCAGAGGAGGGCGTTGGTCCACGTCAGTCGTGGGCGAAAGAGGACGAAGTCGCCGTAACGCGCCGCCAGGAAGGCGCGCACCTCGCCCTCGCTGGCGCCGGAAGCGACGTGCTGACGGATGACGCGCCGCAAGTCCGCGGCCAGAGGCGCGTCGGAATCGTCGATGGATTCGCCCTGGCAGACGAGACAGCGGGTTTCGCGGAAGAGCGATCGCGCCCTGGCTTCCTGGGTTGGATTGTGCAGCCGGTCCGCGGGGTCTCCCGCCGCGGCCAGGCACAGCACCGCGCCCAGGATTGCCGCCCACCGCCCGGTTCTCATTCCGCGGGCGCCAAGCGGGGGAGGCGGGCGACGGCTTTGCGCCCGACGGCCAATCGCAGCCGCCGGTCGGACAGTGAAATCGCTCCGCCCAGGGCCATCAACAGCGGCCCCAGAAAAACCAGGTGAATCCACGGATTCACGAAGCTGCGCACCAGCCATGTGGATTGCCGCCCTGCCGCGCGGCGCTCGCCGATCACGGTATAGAGATCGTCCAGTCCATGCGGGCAGAGCGCCACCCGCGAGGTTGTCGCGCCGCCGACGTCATAGGTCCGCCGGGCGGGCCGGGCCAGGCACGCCAGGCGCCCCGCCCGGTCGGTGATGGTGATCGTGGCCTGCTCGGCGTCGTAGTTGGCGCCCGGCATGACCGTCACCCCGTCGAGCCGCAGTCGGTAGGCGCCCAGCGTCATCGTCCCGCCCACGGGCATGACCTGCGCCGCTTCGACCCGCCAACTGGTCTCGAATGCGACGCCCATGATGAACACACCCAGGCCCAGGTGGGCCAGGGTCATGCCCCAGGCGCCGCGCGGCAGGGCGACGAAGCGCCGGGCGTTTTCGGCGAGTGACGCCCGACCCACCCGCAGGCGGCCTGCCGCCTCGGTGAGCGCGCCGGCGACGAGCCAGACGCCGAAGGCCACGCCCACGGCCCCCATCGCCCTGGTGGGGCTGACGAGAGCATAGACGGTGACCGCCGCGATCAGCGCGACCGCCGCCGCGGCGGCCAGGCGTTGCGCCGCGCCCCTGGCGTCGCCGCGCTTCCAGGCGAGCAAGGGACCGGCCGGGAGGACGATGAAGGCCACGGCCATGAGCGGGCCGACGACGAGGTTGTAGTAGGGCCCGCCCACCCCGCCCTGGCGGCCGACCGTCTCCAGCAGCAAGGGCCATAGGGTTCCCACCAGCACGGTGCTGGTCACCGCGGCCAGGATGACGTTGTTGACCACCAGCGCGCTCTCGCGACTGATCGGCGCGAACACCTGGGTGTCCTTGAGGCGCGGCGCCCGCCAGGCGAAGAGGCTAAATCCCGACCCCGCGGCGACGCCGAGCACGCCTAAGAGGATGATGCCGCGCTTCGGGTCCACAGCGAAGGCGTGCACGGACGTCAGCACCCCCGAACGCACCAGAAACGCGCCCAGCATGGAGAGGGTGAAGGCGCCGATCGCCAGGAACGCTGTCCATGAGGCGAGCGCGCCACGCTTTTCGGTGACGACCGAGGAATGCAGCAGCGCCGTGGCCATCAGCCACGGCATCAGGCTGGCGTTCTCCACCGGGTCCCAGAACCACCAGCCGCCCCAGCCCAGTTCGTAGTAGGCCCAGAACGATCCGAGGGTGATGCCGACGGTGAGCAGGCTCCAGGCGGCGAGCGTCCACGGCCGGATCCAACGCGCCCAGGCGCTGTCCACGCGACCTTCGATTAAGGCCGCGAGGGCGAGGGAGAAGACCACCGAAAGGCCTACATAGCCCGCGTAGAGAAACGGCGGGTGAGCGGCCAGAGCCGGATCCTGCAGCAGCGGGTTCAGGGAACGCCCCTCCACCGGCGGATCGAGAACCCGCAACAGGGGATTGGAGGCGAACACCATATAGCCGATGAACAGGACGCCCAGGGCGCCCTGCACGCCGACGGTGAGGGACTTCAGCGCCCAGGGCAGGGCGCGCGCCAGGGCGATCGCAGCGCCGTAGCCGGTGAGCATGAAACACCACAGGAGCATCGAGCCTTCATGGCTGCCCCAGGCGCCGGCGATCTTGTAGATCATCGGCTTTTCGGTGTGGGAATTGGCCGCCACATTGGCCACCGAGAAATCCGAGGTGACGAAGGCCCAGATCAGGGTCGCGAAGCCGATGGCGATCGCCGCGAACGCGGCCAGAGCCGCGCCCTCGCCGCAGCTTGTCAGGGTGGCGTCACGCCGGACCCGGCCAGCGAACGACAACCCCACCTGGGCGAGGGAGGCGCAGAAGGCCAGGATGAGGGCGAAAGAACCCAGTTCGGCGGTCATGTCGGGCCGCCGTTTCGGTCATAGTTCGGCGTCGCGCCGTTGCCGCGCCATTCGCCTCGCGCCTTCAGCGCGTTGGTCAGTTCGCGCGGCATGTAGCGGGCGTCGTGTTTGGCCAGAATGGTCGTCGCAACGAACACCCCGCCCCGGTCGAAGGCGCCCATGGCGACCACGCCCTGGCCTTCTCTGAACAGGTCCGGCAGATCGCCGTGAAAGAC
>DATCEL010000374.1:0-3296 GCA_036510115.1 Caulobacteraceae bacterium | reverse complement strand
GGCAGCGGCCCGACGTAGCACGAAGCCGGCCGGATCAGACGTCCGCCGATGACCTGCTCGCGCGCGTGGGCGATCCAGCCGGCGACCCGGCCCATGGCGAACACGCAGGTGAAGGCGCTCGACGGGAAGGCCAGCGCCTCGAGCAGCAAAGCCGTGTAAAGCTCGACATTGGTCTGCAGCGAGCGGTCCGGCTTGCGCTCGTGCAAGACCTCGAGCGCCGCGCGCTCGACCGCCTCGGCCCGCGCCAGCCGGCCCGGCAGGACGTTGGAGCCGGCGCCCAAAACCTTGACCGCGCGCTTGAGCGCATCGGCGCGGGGGTCGCGTACACGATAGACCCGATGGCCAAAGCCCATCAGGCGATCGCCGCGATCGAGGGCTGCCTCAAGCCACGTCTTGGCGTTGTCCGCTTCACCGATCGCGTCCAGCATATCGATGACCGGACCGGGCGCGCCGCCGTGCAAGGGACCCTTCAGGGCGCTGATTCCGGCCAGCACCGCCGAGGTCAGGCCCGCGCGCGTGGAGGCGACCACCCGGGCGGCGAAGGTCGAGGCGTTGAAGCCGTGGTCGCAGATGGTCACCAGATATGCGTCGAGGGCGGCGATCTCAGCCGCGCTCGCCGACGCTCCCCGGCACATGCGCAGGATGTCGGCCGCGTGCGAAAGCGCAGGGTCTGGCGCGACGGGGGCGTCGCCAGACTGGCGGCGGATCGCCGCCGCCGTGAACACCGCCTGAGCGCCAACCAGACGACAGGCGAGCGCCAGATCGTCGCCATCGGCGAGCCGCGCGGTCAGGGCGCGCATGATTTCGATCGGTGATCGCTCGGCCAGGCGCCCATCCAAAGCCGCCAATTCCCTGGCTGCGTCGACGCGCGCCGCGCCCAGAGCCGCCTGCATGTTGCGTGGCGGCGTCTCGAAGAAGCCGTCCCACAGCAGAGTCACTGCCTCCTCGAACGTCCACCGCCCGGCGATTTCATCCAGGGAATGGCCGCGGATCACCAAGCGACCGGCGAGGCCGTCGACATCGGAAAGGACGGTCTCGGCCGCCACCACGCCTTCGAGGCCATCCGACGCGCTCATGGCTTGTTCCTTCTTGAAATTCCAGGCGTCAGATGCGAGGTTCGCCAAACAGAATCAAGATTGATCAATTTAATCAATATGTCGGAATGGTTGAGGACGGAGGAGGCGCTGGAGCGGCTGGGCGTGCGCTCCCAGACGCTCTACGCCTATGCGAGTCGGGGACGGGTGCGGGCCGAGCCCGATCCGGCCGATCCCCGGCGCAGCCGCTACCGCGCGAGCGACATCGCCGCCCTCGCGGTCAGGAAGGCGCGGGGGCGCAAGGCGGCGGACGTGGCCGCCGACGCCATCGCCTGGGGCGAGCCGATGCTGGGCTCGGCCATCACCACGGTCGCCGGCGGCCGGCTCTACTACCGTGGCCGCGACGCCGCTCGCCTGGCCGAGACCGAGACCCTGGAAAGCGTCGCCCGTCTGCTGCGCGGCGGCGCGGGCGTGGCGGCCAGGCGCGGGCTTCGCCCGACGCCACAACGCGGTGGAACGATGCGCTCGCGGACCTTCGCGGCCTTGGCCGAACGGGCGGCGAGCGCGCCGGCGGCGCGCGAAATGACCCCCGAAGGGCTCGCCGACGAGGCGGCCCTGCTGCTCGACATCCTCTGCGACGCCTTCATCGGCGAGGTCGGTGGCGGTCCGATCCACGAGCGTCTGGGTCACGCCTGGGGATGTGGCCAGTCAGGCATCGACCTGATGCGACGCGCGCTGGTGCTTTTGGCCGACCACGAACTTAACGCCTCGACCTTCGCCTGCCGCGTCGCCGCCTCCACTGGCGCGTCCCTGGCCGCCTGCGCCCTGGCCGGTCTGGCGACCCTTTCCGGACCCTTGCACGGCGGGGCGGTGGCCGGCGTCGGCGCCCTGGCTGAGGACGCCGCGCGTCTGGGGACCGACGAGGCCGTCGCCGCGCGCCTGGCCCACGGGGTGACCGCGCCGGGCTTCGGCCACCCGCTCTATCCGGATGGCGATCCGAGGTCGCGCGCCTTGCTCGGCCGCTTTGACGCGCCGGCCCCGCTGGAGGCTTTGCGCCGGGCGATCGAGACGGCGACCGGCGCCCGCGACAACGTCGATTTCGCCCTCTTCGCCCTGGCCAGCGCCTTGAACCTGCCGCCCGACGCGCCGTTCGCCCTCTTCGCCACGGCGCGTTGCGCGGGTTGGACGGCGCACGCCATCGAGCAGGGCGCCGAAGGCGATCTGATCCGGCCGCGCGCCCGCTATGTCGGCGCCGCGCCGGAGAGTTGACGAGCGGAGGACGGCGCGCCAATCCGAAGATCGTGAAAGAGCTTGCGATGAGCATGTTGGGTCCTTGGTCAAGCGGACTGGCCGCGCTCGCGGTCGCCTGGGCATCCGCGGTCAGCGCCGCGGATCGACCGACCCATCACTTCCTTGAAGTCGCCCTCTCGCCGGACGGCGGCCACATCGCTTCGGTGGAGGGCGATCGGTCTTCAGCCGGGGCCCTGCTGGCCCGCGCCCTGGTTATCCGCGGCGCCGACGGCGCTTCCGCCGTCAGGGTGGCGCTCCCCTGCGGCAACGCGGCCGAATGCTCGCCCGCGTCCCTTGCCTGGACGCCCGACGGAGCGCGGCTCGCTTTCGCCCTGCGTACGCCCGGCACCCACGCGCGTTCGATCTATTCAGTCCGCTCTGACGGCGCGGAGCTGACGCGCCTTATTCAGTTCGACGGCACGATCGAAGATCTGCGCTATGGCCGCGATGGCCAGCTCTCCATGCTGGCCACGGCGGGGGCGACCAAGGAGGTGGGCGCCACCCAGGCGGGCGCGCCGATCACCGGCGATCTGGGCGGCCCCACGCCCGAGCAACGCATCGCCGTTCTCGCCGGCGAGCGCCTGGAATTTGTCTCGCCCCCCGACCTCTTCGTCTATGAATATGACCGGGCGCCGGACGGAACTTTCGTCGGAACCGCCTCGCCCGGCGACGGCGACAACAACTGGTGGACCGCCAAGCTCTACCGCTTCTCGTCCCGTGGCGCGCGGGTGCTCTATGCGCCGCCCACCGCTCAAGGTCAGATCGCCGATCCCCGCGTCTCGCCCGACGGTCGCGCGGTGGCGTTCATCAGCGGCATCATGAGCGATTTCGGTTCGACCGGCGGCGATATCTTCATCGCCCCCATCGCCGGCGGCGCGGCTCGGAACATCACGCCGGGCGTGGCCGCTTCAGCGACCTCGCTCACCTGGGGTTGCGACGGCGCTCTCATCGCCGAGCGCCTCGCCGGCGAGG
>DATCEL010000373.1:0-8455 GCA_036510115.1 Caulobacteraceae bacterium | reverse complement strand
GAGGCTTCGCCAACCAGGGGTTCGAGAAGCAGGCTGGCGTTCTCGCCGGGACGATCCATCCGCAGACCGTCCGGACCGGGCCGCAGCCGGGTGCGGTCGGCCGCCGCCCCGCCGTCCGTCCGCAGGTCGAGGACTTCCGCCGGATAGCCATAGGCTAGGCGCACCTGGCCCTTCGACGCCGTCTCGATGCGCGCCGAAAGCCCGGTTTCCGGCGCGGTGTAGGCGCCCAGCCACGCCGGCGCGGGGGCCTCGCCGTCCGGCCGCGGTCGATCCTCGCCCAGGGCGGCGGCGAACAGATCCACGGCGGTGTCGTGGGCGTCGCGGTTGTGATTGAACAGCACCACCACCGAGATGCGCTCGCCGGGCGCATACATGCGGTGGCTGGACCAGCCGCGCAGACCCCCGCTGTGGCTGGTGATCGGGCGGCCCAGTTCGACGGAGCGGCCGAGGCCGAAACCATACCCGCTCTGCGCGCCATCGGCGAAGCTGACCGGAGCGGAAAGGCGGCGGTACAACCCGTCTGGATCATCGCGCGTGGCGTCGATGTATTGCTCCCAGGCGATCATGTCGTCGAGGCTGGCGGCCATGCCGGCGTCGCCCGTCCACAGGATGCGATTTTCCGCCGCGCGGAATCCGGCGGCCGGATTGCCTTCATAGCCCTCGGCCCCGTCCGGCAGGGCGCGAGTATCGGCGGCCAGCAGCGCGCCAGCCATGCCGGCGGGCTGGAAGATTCGGTCGCGCAGCAACGCCGCGAAGGTTCGCCCCGTCCGTTCCTGGACGATGTCCGACAGAATGCGAAAATTCTGGTTGGCGTAGGAATAGCGCGTACCCGGCTCGAACTGCAGCGTTCGGGCGCCGGCGATCACGGCCCGCGCCTCGTGTTCGCCGAACGGCTCCTCGGCTGGCGATCCATGCAGCATGGCCAGCGCCCAGTAGTCGCGCAGGCCAGACTGATTGTGGGCCAGGTGCAGCGCGCCGGGCGCCGTCTGTTCCAGGGCCGGCAGGCGGGCGCGCACGTCGGCGTCCAGCACGGAAGGGTCGGGAAAGGCGTCCAGCATCACCCCACAGGTGAACTGTTTGGTGATCGAGCAAATTCTGAACAGGGTGCGGGGCGTGAACGGGATGCGCAGTTCGGCGTTCGCCCAGCCCCAGGCGTGGGCGACCAGCACTTCGCCGTCGCGCAGCACGGCGACCGCCCCGCCCGGGCCCGGACAGGCGCGGGGCAAGCCATCGACCAACTGCTCGAGCGTGACGGGCACTATCTCGCCAAGTCTCGACAGCGGCGAGCGAAACCGTCAACGTCGAAGTTCATGCGGCTCTCCACCGGGGCGAGCATGGCGCATCGTCCCGCTGTCGCCAAGGCGGCAGTCGCAACACGGTGCTTGAGCGCGACGCGCGCGGCACCGGCTCGTTTCCCAAAGCCGTCGGAGGATCTGACATGGACGCCAAGACCGCCGCCCCGATTCCCGCCGCTAAGTTGGCGCGCGACAATCCCATCCGTGTGCCCGGCGAAAGCGCCGAATATCGCGCCGCCCGAACGGCCCTGCTGACCGAGGAAATCGAGCTCCGCCGTCACATAGAACGGGTCGCGGCTCAGCGCCGCGCCCTGCCGCCCGGCGGTCCACTCAAGGGTGACTACCGTTTCCAGGGCGAGGAAGGCCCGGTCGATTTCGCCAGCTTGTTCAAGGACAAGCAGACGCTCGTCGTCTACAGCTTCATGTTCGGACCGCAGCGCGCCAGGCCGTGCCCGATGTGCACAAATCTCTTGGGCGCATGGGAAGGCAACGCCGCCGACATCGGTCAACGCATCTCACTGGTGGTCGTCGCCCGCTCGCCGATCGAACGGCTGCTGGCCTGGAAGCGCGAACGCGACTGGAAGACTCTGCGCCTCCACAGCGATGTCGATGGCGCCTATTCCCGTGACTACTTTGCCTTCCCAGACGATGGCTCGGATGTCTCGGCCTTGAATGTGTTCACCCGCCGCGACGGGACCATTCGGCACTTCTGGTCCGATGAGATGGATAGCTCGACCGCCGATCCTGGCCAGGACCCCCGCGGCGCGCCGGATCCCGCGCCCTTGTGGATGGTTCTGGACGCCACGCCTGAAGGACGGGGAAGCGATTGGTATCCGAAGCTGGACTACGGCGTCTGACGTTCCGGCATAGCCCGAACTATGGCCTATCGTGGGGCACACGCTCGTCGCGAAGCTGCGTCCGCCGTACCTTGCCGGCGTCGTCGCGGATATTGCCTTCGACAAACTCATAGGTTCTGGGCTGCTTGTAGGTCACCAACCGCGTCTTCAGGTGCTCGCGCAGCACAACCTCGGTCAGACCCGGCCGCGGCTGGACGATGGCGTGGATCGAATTGCCCAGATCCTCGTCCGGCAGGCCGATCACGGCGCTTGATTGGACCAGCGGATGCTCGTCCAAAGCCGCCTCGATCTCGGCGGGATAGACGTTCGAACCGCCGACCAGGATCATGTCGGCCCGCCGGTCGGCGAGGTAGAGATATCCCTCCGCGTCGAACGAGCCGATATCGCCGAGGGATTCCCAGCCGTCTGGCAGGGTGCGCGGCTCGGCGCCGCGATAACTGTAGCTTGGCGGCCAGCCCTCGGGGCGGCGCATATAGATTTCGCCGATCTCGCCGGCGGACAGCCGCTCGCCGCCGGGGCCGAAGGCGGCCATTTCGCCGAAGGTGACCTTGCCCACCGAACCGCGGTGCGTCAGCCACTCCGCGCCGCTGATGATGGTCACCGCCTGGGCCTCGGTGCCGGCGTAAAGCTCCATGATCACATCAGCCCCGAGCCAGCCGATCCACGCCTCCTTCAGCCACGGCGGGCAGGGGGCGGCGAGGTGCCAGACCTGCTTCAGGCTGGAGAGGTCGTACCCGGCCCTCACCGCTTCGGGCAGGCGCCAGATGCGGCTCATCATCGTCGGCACCAGATAGATCCAGGTCGCCTTGTGGCGCTGGACGGCCTTGAGCGTCTCTTCGGCGTCGAAGCGCGGCAGGACGACGAGGTGCGCCCCGCGTTGCAGCCCCGCGAACGCCGATGTGAACGGACCGTTGTGATAGAGCGGCCCTGGCATGACCATGGTGTCGTCGCCGCTGGTCCGGTAGCCGCCGCTGCCGCCCGGGTTGGGCGTATAGACGCCCGGGCCGCCGGAGAGGATCAGCTTAGGGCGGCCGGTCGAGCCGCCAGATGTCGGCGCCTTGTAGGTCGGCGCGGTGCGGTCCTCCACCGGTCCGTCGTCGTCACTGAGCGCCATCAGGTCGGTTACGTCGAAGCGGGGTCGCGCGCTCTGGAACGATGGGCTGGCGATGACGATCGGGGCGCCAGCCAGATCCATCACCGCCGCCGCTTCGCCGGGCGGCAGGCGGTAGGAGATGGGCTGCGGCGTCGCCCCGGCTTTCCACAAGGCGAAACAGGCCTCGGCGAAGTCGACGCTGTTGGGCAGGCCGACGGTGACGAGATCGCCGTGGCGCACGCCCGCCGCCCCGAGCCCCCGCGCGAGCTGGTTCGTGCGCCGGTCGAATTCCTTCCAGGTGATCGTGCGCGTCTCGTCGGTCACCGCCGGCCGGTCGGGTCGCTCGCGGGCCAGCTCGGATAGCCGCGCGCCAAGGGAGATAATCTCGTCGGCCATCGCCCGCCTCCTTAAGGGAACTGCGCCCGTGGTGTCAGCTTTGTTTCACCAGCGGGCGGGCGATTGCGCAACGGAGGCTCGACGTCGCCGCTCGGCGACCGTCAACAAGGCCTCCCTCTCCCGCGAGCGGGAGAGGGATAGAACGCCCTATTTCTTGAAGTCGACGGCGGTCCAGATATCGTCGGACACGAAGGTGCGATATTTGTCGTAGCCGGAGACGATCGTCGTCTCCTGGTCCTTGCTGACGTGCGAGCGGGCCTCGGCCAACATCGCCTGATCGCGCGCCTTGTCGGGTTCGAGATTGGCCAGGCTGGGATAGTGACTGATCAACAGCACGTTAGCGCCGGCGCCCGAGTTGAGCTTTACGCTCACCTGGTACCAATCGATAAGGCCGCGGCGCTTGGCCATCTCCTGACCTTGCACCCAGTCACGAGATAGCCCGGTCAGATAGTCGTCGATGTGGTTGGGATCGACCTTGATCGTGATCACCTCGGTCGCGCCCTTGGTGGGCGTCCAGTCGGTCCACGGTTCGGCGGCCGCGACCCCGGCCATGCATAGTCCGGCGCCCAAGGCGAGCGCGGCGATCTGGTATTTCATGTTGTCGTCCCCTCCCGGCCTTGCGGCCGGTATCAGTTGCGCCCCCAGGCTCATCCCGCGAGCGGATGAAAAACACCCTGTCACTTGGTCAAGCTTAAAGAAAGGGGAGATACGACTCACCGACTTGCGAGCCGCGCGGCCGTTGGTGGTAATGGGGCGCGCGATCGGGCGAGAGGAAGAGCGGGCATGAAGGTGCTGGTCACGGGGGGCGCCGGCTATATCGGCAGCCACGCCTGCAAGGCCCTGGCCGCCGCCGGTCACCAACCGATCGTCTATGACAACCTCTCCCAGGGCCACCGCTGGGCGGTGCGTTACGGACCGTTGGAGGAGGGTGATGTCGGCGACCTCGCCCGCCTGGCCGAGGTCATGGCTACCCACAAGCCCGATGCGGTGATGCACTTCGCGGCTCTGATCAGCGTCGGCGAATCCGTCGATCAGCCGGAGCTCTACTATCGGGTCAACGTCGGCGGGGCGGTGAATGTGCTCGCCGCCATGCGCGCGGCCGGGGTGACCGGCTTCATCTTCTCCAGCACCGGCACGGTCCACGGGCCGCCGCCAGCCTTGCCGATCGTCGAAGACATGCCCCACGCCGCCATCAGCCCCTATGGCCGCTCCAAATCGATGGTCGAGCAGATTTTGGCCGACGCCGCCGGCGCTTCGGGCCTCGCCTGCGCCGCCCTGCGCTATTTCAACGCCTGCGGGGCCGATCCGGACGGCGAGCTGGGCGAAGCCCACCACCCCGAAACCCACCTGATCCCCCTGGTCCTGGCGGCGATCCGCGATCGAACGACCTTGACCCTCAATGGCGATGACTACGACACGCCGGACGGCACCTGCGTTCGCGACTATATTCACGTCAGCGATCTTGCCCGCGCCCACGTCCTGGCGCTGGAGGCGCTGAAGCCGGGCTTCCGCGCCTACAATCTCGGCGCCGGCGCCGGTTACAGCGTGCGCCAGATCATCGAGATGGCGCGCCAGGTCACCGGGCGGGATGTCGAGGTAATCATCGGCCCGCGCCGGCCGGGCGATCCGGCCGCCCTGTGGGCCGACCCCAGTCGCGCCCAGGCGGAACTCGGCTTTACGGCCGAATGCTCGTCGCTGACCTCGATCGTCGAGACAGCCTGGCGCTGGATCGTCCGTCCGCCGGCCTACGCCGCCCAATGAGCGCTCCCGCCGGGATCGTCGGCGCGCGCGACCGGCTCAAGGCATGGTTGCTGGAACGCGCCTTTCCCATCTGGTGGAATCCGGGCGCGGACTTGCGGCACGGCGGCTTTCACGACCGGCTGGACGCGAGCGGACGACCTTCGCCCGGCCCCAAGCGGGCCCGCGTCGCCGCCCGCCAGGTGTTCGCCTACGCCGCCGCCGGCGACCTCGGCTGGACCGGCCCATGGCGCGCGGCGATGGACCACGGCATGGGCTTCCTGGAGCGTGGCCACCGGCGAGCCGACGGTCTCTACCGCTCACACGCGCCGGCGCCGGACGATGCGGTCGATCTCTACGATCAGGCGTTCATCCTGCTGGCTTGGGCCGCAGCCGCCGGCCATGGAACTGCAGGCGTCACGGCGCGCGCCAGAGCCTTGCTCGAACGCCTGCCGCGCGAGCGCGCCGGGGGCTTCGCCGGGCTGGAGGGCGCGGGGCTCGACGCCAATCCCAACATGCATTTGTTCGAGGCTTTTCTGGTCTGGACCGCCCTGGACCCTGGCGGACCGTGGCGCGAGGCAGCCGCCGGCCAAGCGCGCCTGGCGATGAGGAAACTCATCGATCCGGTGACCGGGGCGCAGAGCGAGCGCTTCGGCCCTGGCTGGCGTGCGCCGTCGCGCGCGCATCGCGTTGTCTGGCCGGGTCACCAGTTCGAATGGGCGTGGCTGTTGATGCGCTGGAGCTTGGTTGCCAGCGACGGCGCGGCCATGGCCGCCGCCCTGCTGCTAGTAGAGCTGGCCGAGCGCGCGGGGGTCGATCCCGCGCGCAATGTCGTCGTCAATGCCCTGGACGGCGATCTGAAGCTCATCGATTCCGGAACGCGCCTGTGGCCTCATACCGAGCGCCTGCGGGCGGCGGTGCTAGCCGCCGAACTCACCGGCGATGAAGCCTGCTGGGCGATGGCGGCGAAGGCCGCGGCGGGGCTGTGGCTGTTTCTCGATGTGCCGACGCCCGGCCTCTGGCGCGATAGCCTGGAGAGCGACGATCTCTCCGCCCCCGCCAGCTCGCTCTATCATATCGTCGGCGCGATCGTTCAGCTCGACCGCGCGGTCGAGGGCAGGGAAGCGCCGGACAGGCGAGGTTGAGCGCTAGACCCGCATCTTCTCACACGCAGGGGCCCACATAGTGGGATTCCATGTGGCCGATGTTGGTCACGGTGCGGCCCCCCATGGTCATCACCTCCCGACTGTCGGTGATGAAATGGGTGTGGAAATCGCCGCGCACCACCACGTGCGCCTTGACGCTGACATTGCGCGCGCCGCACACCGCATCGATCGCCCAGCCGCCCGAAGGGTCACGGCTGACGTTCTGCACCGGGCACTCAGCCCGGGTGAGCTGCCTGGGGCGCACGTCCCTTTCGCCGCGATCGCAATTGTGTTCCGTCGGCATCGGCCGGCCGTTCAGGCTCCCTTTCACTTCCCACAGGCCCGGCTTGGCGTGAGGCAGATCGGCCGTGCTGAGATTGGCCAGGCTCGGCCCCGATCCGATGGCGACGAGCAGGGCGGCGCGGGTCGCCACGCGAAAGGTCGGTTTCATCTTTGCGATTTCCTCGACGCTTTAAATCGGCGCGCAGGCTATTCCCGCTTACAGGGAGAGACAACAATCGGCCGGCGCGCGGCGGGCCGGTTTCAGAACCATCCGCGCCACTTGAACCAGACCAGGGGGATGATGGCGCTGAGCACGATCACCGTCAGGCCGTAGGGATAGCCCCACGACCAGCCGTATTCGGGCATGCCTTTGAAGTTCATCCCGTAGATGCCGGCCACCAGGGTCGGCGGGATGCCGACGATCGAGACGATGGTCAGGATCTTGAACACATCGTTCTGGGCGATGCCGATCAGCCCAACCATGGCGTCGAGCAGGAACTGCACCTTGTCCGATAGATGCACTTCGTAGTCGTTGAGCGACGCCACGTCCTGCTGCAGGGTTTTCATGCGCGGCTGCAGATGGCCCTCCGACCAGTCGTCGGTCAGACCGCAGGCGAAGTCGACCGCCCGCCCCATACCCAGCAGGGCGTCGCGCGCGTTGGACACCCGGTCGCCCAGCCGCCCGACATGGCGAAGCTGCGCGCGGATCGCCTGGCCGGAGCGGATCGGCCGCCGGCCTTCGCCGTCAGGCGCATGGAAGGTCGCCACCGACATATCGCGCAGCTCGGCCGCCGCCTGCTCAAGCCCGTCGGCCAGGCGATCGACGATCTCGTCGCAAAGATCGACGAACACCTCCAGGCTCGACGCCGGCCGGGCGTCCGCGGCATCGAACCTGTCCTTCACCACATCGAACGCGTGCAGGGCGGCGAAACGGATCGTCACCAGACGGTCGCGCGACAAGACGAAGCCCACCGGCGCGGTCTGAGGCTCGCCGCCGCTGGTCAGTGTGGTGATCGGTACGCTCATCGAGAGCACACCGTCGCGCACCTTCAGTCGGCTCGAACGCTCGATCTCGCTCAGATCGTCGCGGCTTGGCGCGGCGAAGCCGACCATCGTCTCGACCTCGGCCAGCTCCTCGGGATTGGGCTCGAAGAGGTCCAGCCACACCGGCGCCGCCCGCGGGCCGTCACCCAGGCTGTGGACACTCAACATCGGCGAGGCGCGCGCGGCATGGCGGGGCCACATCGCATTCCCCGGTTGCTCGCGCCAGCGGCTTCTCGACGCGCGTTCGCTAGGGATCGCTGCGGGCAGATTCTGTCACGCAATCCCAGCCTTGAGGAAATCGTGCATTCCCACCACCCCCACCGGGCGGCCGTCCTCGCAGGCGATGAGGAGTTGGATCGGCCGCGGTCGCTCGGTCATCAGGCGCAGGGCTTCGGTGGCCAGCAGTCGCGGATCGACGGTCACCGGCGAGCGGGTCATGTGGCCGGCCATCGGTGCGGCGAGATCGGCGGTCGGCAGGGCGCGGCGCAGATCGCCGTCGGTGAACACCCCCACCAGAGCGCCGCCGCCATCGACCACGGCGACGCCGCCATAGCGCTTGCGGGTCATTTCGACGATGGCCTCGGAAAGACTGACACTCTCGGCCAC
>DATCEL010000372.1:0-2818 GCA_036510115.1 Caulobacteraceae bacterium | reverse complement strand
GGTTGGTGTAGAAAACCAGTTCGTCGCTCATGCCTGACTCCTTGGAACATTTAGAGAACGAAACCATAGTCGGCCGCGGATCGGGGCGCAAGCCGCGGACGCGAAGCGCGAGTGTGGCGCCAGCGCCCTAGTCAGAGAGGTTAACGGCGTTCACAATCGGGTTTCAACCTTCTGACGGGATTGTCCGGTGACCGAACTTTCGGGCGCGCCCCCCCGCGCGCCGCCCGCGGCGGAGTTTGGCGTCGTCGACGTCAAAGCCATGCCGCGCGTGGTCCGGCGCATCGTCATGACCGCGGTGCGCGAGTGTCCCCGTCGCGTGGCCTTCGCCATCGCCGCATCCTTGGGCGCGGCCCTGGCCAGCCTGGCTCTGCCCAGACTATTGGGCCGGGCCGTGGACCTCGCGCGGCGGCTCGCGCCGACGCACGGCAATGCCGATCTCGTCCGCCACGAACTTCTGATCACCGGGCTCACCGTCATCGCCATACTGACCGCGCGCGGCCTCTTCACCATGGCCGCCAACTACCAGGCCGAGTGGGTGAGCCAGTGGGTCGCCTATCGCTACCGGCTGAACTTCTTTCAGCAACTCCAGCGTCTCTCTTTCGGCTTCCACGACAAGATCCATTCGGGCGACCTCATCACCCGCGGCATGCTCGACCTCGAGGGGGCGAGAGCCTTCATCCAGAACGGGATGATGACGGCGCTCACGCTCACTCTGTTGCTGAGCGTGGCCGCCTGGCGAATGATCGCGGCCGATCCGTTGATGGCCGCCATCGGCCTGGCCTTCACCCCTGTCGCCGGCGTGACGCTGGCGCGGATGGGCTTTCGACTGCGCGTCACCTGGCTGCAGGTACAGCGCCTGATGAGCATCCTGACCCTGATCATGGAGGAGAATCTCCAGGGCATTCGGGTGGTGCGCGCCTTCGCGGCCAAGGCTTTCGAGATGGCCAAGTTCGACCGGGCGGCCAACGCCGCGCTCGCCTTTTCCTACCGCCGCATCGTCCTGCGCTTTCGCGCCGTGTCGGTGATGACCGTCAGCTTCTACACCTCGATGGGTGTGCTGTTGTGGGTCGGCGGCCATCGGGTCGCGGCCGGAACCATGACCGCCGGACGGCTGACCGAGTTCCTGGCCTATATGACGCTCCTGCAGACTCCGATCCGGCAGATCGCGATGATCTTCGCCGCCGCCGCGCGGGCGACCTCTTCCGGCGGCCGTCTGTTCGAGATTCTCGATCTCGAGCCCGAAATCACCGATGCGCCCGGCGCGCCCGATCTGGCGATCAGCGAAGGCGTGCTCCGGTTCGAACACGTGGATTTCGCCTATGATCCGGGCAAGACGGTGCTGACCGACATCACCTTCGAAGTCCCGCCGGGCAAGACGCTCGGCATCGTCGGCCCGCCGGGTTCCGGCAAGTCGACCATCGCCAACCTCGTTCCGCGTTTCTACGACGTCGGCGGCGGACGGGTGACCATCGACGGTCAGGACGTGCGCGAGGTCAGCCTCGCATCCCTGCGTCGCCATGTCGGCCTCGTGCAGCAGGAAGCGTTCCTGTTCGACGCCACAGTGACCAACAACATCGCCTACGCCGATCCCTGGGCGGAGGAGGCCCGCATCGAAGGCGCCGCCCGCACGGCCCAGATTCACGACTATGTGACCTCCTTGCCGGGCGCCTATGAAACCCAGGTCGGCGAACGCGGCGTGGCCTTGAGCGGCGGACAGCGCCAGCGGATGTCGATCGCTCGCGGCGTCACGCCAGGGCCCGGGGTGATGATCTTTGACGATTCCACCGCCGCCATCGACGCGGTCACCGAGAAGAAGGTGCGCGATGGCCTCGCCCGCGCTACGGCGACCAAGGCCACGATCATCATCGCCCACCGCCTCTCGTCGCTGCTGCACGCAGATGAAATTCTGGTCCTCGAGGAAGGGCGCATCGTCGAGCGCGGAAGCCATGACGAACTGATCGAACTGGGCGGCGAATATGCGGACCTCTTCGCCCTGCAGACGCGGGCTGACCAGGGGCTGTCGATCGCCGACGCCCGCATCCGCCGCAAGCTCGCGGAGGCGGAGGCGTCATGACCGACTTCGCCGCCGATCCACCGCGCCGCAACGCCAATCTCGGCACGGCCGACGCCGAAGAAATTTTCATGGCCTTCGACACCCGCATC
This sequence comes from Caulobacteraceae bacterium, assembly GCA_036510115.1. Taxonomy (GTDB): domain Bacteria; phylum Pseudomonadota; class Alphaproteobacteria; order Caulobacterales; family Caulobacteraceae; genus Acaudatibacter. The sequence continues at coordinate 655 of DATCEL010000372.1, read as the reverse complement.
ATCCGGCGGTTCTTCGCCTTCGTGCGGCCGCACCGGATGTTGCTGATCGGCGCCCAGACGGCGGTGCTGCTTTCATCCCTAAGCGCCGTCGCCATTCCGTGGACCATTGGGGCGATCGTCAACGCCGCGGTCGCCCACGACGCGCGGACGATGGAAGCGCGCATGGCGCTCTTCGCCGGCCTGGTGCTGGTCAGCGCCATCGCCGGCTTCTGCGATCAGTGGATGACCTCCCGTCTCGCCCAGCGGGTGATCTTCGATGTGCGCCGGGCGATGTTCGCCCACTTTCAGGACGTGGCCCTGACCTTCATGGACAAGACCCACGTCGGGCGGATCATGTCGCGCCTGCAGGGCGACGTGAACGCGTTGCAGGAATTTCTCGAAAGCTCCACCGGCGCGCTCGGCGATTTCACCACCTTGTTCGGTTACGCCGGGGTGCTGTTGTGGATGGATTGGCGGCTGGGCCTATTGACCCTTGCCACCATCCCCGCCTTGATCCTCGTGAGGGCCATCTGGCTGCCGTTCTCGAAAGCCACCTTCCGGCGCGCGCGCGACGCCTCCTCGATCGCCAACGGCGCCCTGGCCGAGAATATCAACGGCGTGCGCACCGTGCAGGAATCGCGCCGCGAAGCGCTCAATTTCGAGCTCTATGAGGAAA
>DATCEL010000371.1:0-2171 GCA_036510115.1 Caulobacteraceae bacterium | reverse complement strand
CGACGGCCAGCCCTACATCACAGACCTGGCCAAGATGCCCCACCTCTTGATCGCCGGCACCACCGGCTCTGGCAAGTCGGTCGGGGTCAATGCGATGATCCTGTCGATCCTCTACCGGCTGGGTCCCGACCAGTGCCGCTTCATCATGATCGACCCGAAAATGCTCGAGCTGTCGGTCTATGACGGCATCCCGCACCTGCTCGCGCCCGTGGTCACCGATCCGAAAAAGGCCATCGTCGCCCTGAAATGGACGGTGCGGGAGATGGAGGACCGCTATCGCCGCATGTCCAAGATCGGCGTGCGCAACGTCGCCGGTTATAACGAGCGCGCGGTGGAAGCCCAGGCCAAGGGCGAGCATTTCGTGCGCACCGTGCAGACCGGTTTCGACGACCAGGGCCGGCCGATCTACGAGGAAGAACAGCTGCGCCCCGAGCCCATGCCCTATCTGGTGGTGGTGATCGACGAGGTGGCCGACCTGATGATGGTGGCCGGCAAGGATATCGAAGGGGCGGTGCAGCGCCTGGCCCAGATGGCCCGAGCGGCCGGCGTCCACCTGATCATGGCCACCCAGCGCCCGAGCGTGGACGTGATCACCGGCACCATCAAGGCCAACTTCTCCAATCGCATCGGCTTCCAGGTCGCCTCCAAGATCGATTCGCGCACCATCGTGGGCGAACAGGGGGCCGAGCAGCTCCTGGGAATGGGCGACATGCTCTACATGGCCGGCGGCGGGCGGATCACCCGCCTGCACGGCCCCTTCGTCTCCGACGGCGAGGTCGAGACGGTGGCCGCCTTCCTGCGCGGCCAAGGCGAGCCGCAGTACCTCGACGACGTCACCGCCCTTCCCGACGAGGACGGCGAGACCGATGCCCTGGGCGGCGAGAGCGAGGGGGGCAACGAGCTCTACGATCAGGCGGTCGCCGTGGTCACCCGCGACCGCAAGGCCTCCACCAGCTACATCCAGCGGCGCCTGCAGATCGGCTACAACCGCGCCGCCTCGCTGATGGAACGCATGGAGAAGGAGGGCGTTGTCGGCGTCGCCAATCACGCCGGCAAACGCGACATCCTCGCCGGCCCGCCACCGACTTAAGGTAGGGGACGGCGCCGCCCACTTGCTGGTCACGCGCCTCGGGTCTCGATCCTCTCCTCCGCTTCTTGCGGGGGAGAGGGCCGGTTAGCTAACGCGTCGGACCCCGCGCCACGGCCGCGCACGGGAGAGGGTTGGAGTCGTAGCGAGGGTCCGCGGCGTTAGGTTCTCTCCACTTTAGGTGCACTTGGGTCCGGCGTCGGTCGTGAACACGCCCTGGAAGGAAAACAGGCCGCCGGCGCCGGAAGCCGGCGTACGGTAGAACCAGTCGTGGAAGGCGAGGTCCTGGTAGTGGTAGAGGAATCCGCCGGCGCCCTGGATTTCGAACAGCGCCGCGCCGTTCAGGGGATCACCCACTTCCAGGTTATCCTGACAGCCGCTGACTTGGTTGACGTGCCCCCAACGCGGTGTCTCGTCGTTGTTTCTGCCGCCGCTGACATCCTGTTGATAGAAGGGATCGTCCACCCACTCGGCCAATTCATGCGCCCACGCATAGATGTCCTCGATCGGTGTTGTGAAGATGCCCGGATCGTTGAAAGTCGCATATACGATGGTTTGTGTGCCACCAGCCACGGCGACGGCCTCATGGTTCCCGATGGTGCAGCAATTGGCGCCTTGTGATTCGGCGAAATTGTAGGTCATGACGATCGCAAGCTGGTCAGGTTGGGCATACTTGGCGGCCAAACCCTGGACGATGCTGTCGAACTGCTTGATTTGCATCAACCCGAACGGAACCGTCAGGGCGCCCGTGGGGCATTGCGCCGTGACGCTCACGACCTGCGAGGCCGGCGCCGGCGCGATGACGTCGACCACGATGGGCGCGCCGACCGGGCGCAGCTCGACGCCATATTGCGTGTTCTGGACCACCGACCAGTAGTTGGCGCGTTGGAACGCCGAGGCCAGCTGCGTGCCCCCGCGAGCGCCGGTGCTGACATCCACGCCGTTCGAAGTGAATTTCGCCGGTTGAAAAAGCGGCGAGTCGAGGAACTGAACCGATGGCGGCGTCGGATAGCAATTGCCCGGTTGGGTCGGATCGAGCACCGTCCCGTCGGCGAAATGGATCCGGGCGATGATGGCCACATAG
>DATCEL010000370.1:0-2560 GCA_036510115.1 Caulobacteraceae bacterium | reverse complement strand
GGTGCTTTCTGCAATTGGGCATCGCCCCGAACGCCCGCCCCGCGCCCCCCGCCAGGCGCTGGCGGCGGCCGCCAAGCCGTGCTTGGCACTCTTCACAAGAGAGTGCCAAGTTCTTAACTTGCATCGGACCTCGGGTGAGCTATAGTCAGGTGGCTGGCACTCTGACCTATCGAGTGCCAAGGATTCGAAGCGAAAAGTATCCACCACCCGGAGGTTGCATCACATGAAGCTCAAGCCGCTCGGCGATCGGTTGATCGTGCGGGCAATCGATGAGGAAGAAACCACGAAGAGTGGAATCGTCCTTCCCGACACTGCCAAGGAAAAGCCCCAGAAGGGCAAGGTCCTCGCGGTCGGCGACGGAAAGATCAACGAGGACACCGGCAAGCGTGTTCCGCTGGACGTGACGGAGGGCGATGAGGTCCTCTACAGCAAGTACGGCGGCACCGAGATCAAGATCGACGGCGAAGAACTACTCGTCCTGCGCGAGTCAGACGTTCTGGCCAAGATCCAGTAGCTCAACTTTTTCAGGAGAACACAAAACACATGGCTCATAAGGAACTGAAGTACAACTCGGAGGCCCGCAAGGCTCTCGAGCTGGGCGTAGACGCGGTCGCCAACGCGGTCAAGGTCACGCTCGGCCCCAAGGGTCGCTACGTGGTGCTCGACAAGAAGTTCGGCGCTCCGACGATCACCAACGACGGTGTCACCATCGCTCGTGAGATCGAGGTTCAGGACGTGTTCCAGAACCAGGGCGCTCAGCTCGTCCGCGAGGTGGCCACCTCGACCAACGACGTGGCCGGGGACGGCACCACGACGGCGACCGTGCTGGCACAGTCGATCGTCCGTGAAGGCCTGCGCAACGTCGCGGCCGGCGCCAACCCGCTGTCGCTGAAGAAGGGCATCGAGACCGCGGTTGAACTCGTGGTCAAGAACATCGAGACCCAGTCCAAGGAGATCTCCGGCAAGGACCAGATCGCCCGCGTGGCGACGATCTCCGCCGGTGATGAAGAGATCGGCGACGTCATCGCCGACGCCATCGACAAGGTCGGCAAGGACGGCGTGGTCAACGTCGAAGAGGGCCAGACGTTCGGCATGGACCTCGAGTTCACCGAGGGCATGCAGTTCGACAAGGGCTACATCTCGCCCTACATGGTCACCGACCAGGACCGGATGGAGGCGACCCTCGAGGATCCCTACATCCTCATCGCCAATCAGAAGATCGGCTCCGTCCGCGACGTGCTCCCGATCCTGGAGCAGACGATCCAGTCGGGCAAGCCGCTGCTCATCATCGCCGAGGACGTCGAGGGCGAGTCGCTCGCGACGCTCGTGGTGAACAAGCTCCGCGGCACGTTCACCGGCGTGGCGGTCAAGGCGCCGGGCTTCGGCGATCGCCGCAAGCGCATGCTCGAGGACATCGCCGTCCTCACCGGCGGCGAAGTGATCACCGAGGAGATGGGCCTCAAGCTCGAGAACACTTCGCTCTCGCAGCTCGGGCGCGCCCGTCGCGTCGTCGTCGCCAAGGACACGACGACGATCGTCGACGGCAACGGTGACAGCAACGCGATCAAGGGTCGGATCAACCAGATCAAGACGGAGATCGAGGGAACCGACTCGGACTTCGACCGCGAGAAGCTCCAGGAGCGCCTGGCCAAGCTCTCGGGCGGCGTAGCCGTGGTCAAGGTCGGCGCGGCCACCGAGACCGAGATGCGGGAGAAGAAGCACCGCGTCGAGGACGCGCTCCAGGCAACCCGTGCGGCGCTCGAAGAGGGCATCGTTCCGGGCGGCGGAGTCGCACTCCTGCAGGCCGCCAGCGCGATCAAGCTCGACAACATCGAGCTCGACGACGAGAAGACCGGCGCCAAGATCGTCCTCCGGGCGCTCGAGGAGCCGCTGCGTCAGATCGCCGAGAACGCCGGTCTGGAAGGCTCGGTCGTCGTCAACGACGTCCGTAAGTCGAAGAAGGGCCACGGCCTGAACGCGGCGACCGGCGACATCGTCGATCTCGTGGCCGAGGGCATCATCGACCCGGCCATGGTCACGCGCTCGGCGCTCCAGAACGCCGCTTCGATCGCCAAGAACATCCTGACCACCGAGGCCATCGTGGCCGAGATTCAGGACAACGACGGCGGCGGCATGCCCGGCGGCGGCGGAATGCCCGACATGGGCGGAATGATGTAGTCAGGCCCGCGTTCGAAGAACGCGGAAGGGAAAGGGCCCGGCGCGCGCCGGGCCCTTTTTCGTACCTGGTGCCGTCGTGGGCGCGGCGGAAGGTTTGGGGCCTTCGCGGCGTCGTTAATCTGTAGGACAGGAAGTACCGGAAATGAAGCCGACAGCCGCCGACAACCAAGCCGGTCGGTCAGCGATGGGCCGGCGCGACCTCGCAGACCTCGCCATGCTCGCCGATGGCACGCTTCCCCCTGCCCGGCGCGCCGAGGTGCAGGCACGGATCGCCGCCACCCCGGGCGCGAGCGCGCTGCTCGAGAATGAGCGCCGGGCGGTCGAGGCGCTGCGTGGCGCCGCCCAGGTTCGGGCTCCCGGCTCCCTGCGTCAGCGGATCCCC
>DATCEL010000369.1:0-3197 GCA_036510115.1 Caulobacteraceae bacterium | reverse complement strand
GCCTCCTCGTCCAGCGCCTCATAGTCCGGGGCGACGCCGGCGACGGCGAGCAGTTCGCCGACCACTCGCGCGTGGACCGCGGAGTTCTGGCGCATGTCGAGCGTCGCCAGATGGAAGCCGAAAGCATCGACCGCGCGAATGAGGTCGGGCAGGGGTCCGGCCGCGAAGGCCGGGCCATTGTGGGTGACGAGAGAGTCGAGGACCGCCTGGAGGTCGGCCTTCAGCTCGTCCGGCGAGGCGTAGGGCGCGGCGGCGCCGGCGGCCGCCCGGGGCGGGGCCTCGCCGGTCAACGCTGGGAAGGCCGCCGCCAGGCGGGCGTAGATGCCGGTCAGCGCCTGGCGATAGGGCTCGTCGGCGCGGTGGGGCGACGGGTCGTGCGCCGCGTCGGCCAAGGCGCGCAGCGCCGGGGTGACGTCGGCCAGGCTGGAGGAAATCGACAGTTCAGCCCCGAGAGCGTGAATGCGCTCGAGATAGAAGCGCAGGGCCGCGCGAGATTGGCGCGCCAGGGCATGTCCCATCACCTCGGCGTTGACGAAAGGATTGCCGTCGCGATCGCCGCCGACCCAGGATCCGACCGTCAGAAAGGTTGCCGGCGCTTCGCCGAGCACCGTCCGCCAATGAGCGTAGAGCGCCGGCAGGGCGGGAAGGAAGCTGCGCTCGAAATAGAACACGGCGTTTTCGATCTCGTCGCTGACGGCGATGCGCGCGCCGCGCAACAAACGGGTGCGCCAGAAGATCGACACTTCGCGCAACAGCGCCTCTTCGATCGCCGCCCGCACGGATGGGTCGGTCGCCTCGCGATGAGCGCTCACCGCCTGGGCGATGGCCATCTGCCGGTCGAGCACACTCTTTCGCCGCACCTCGCTCGGATGGGCGGTGATTACCGGAGCGACGCAGGCGCTCGTCAGTAGACGGACGATCTCCGCCTTGCCCACGCCTTCTTCGGCGAGGGTGCGCGCCGCTCCGGCCAGACTGTCCGGCCGCGTATCGCCGCCACGTCCGCGGCCGCGCTGGATCTCGTCCTCGGCGATGTTGGTGATCTGCAAAAAGCAGGCGAAGGAATGGGCGAAGCGCACCGTTTCGGCCAGGGTGAGGCCGCCCAGCCGCGCGGCCATGGCCTCGGCCGTCTCGGCCGTCCCGTCGCGATGGAAGGCGACAGAGGCGCGACGGATGGCCTCGATCTGGTCGAACACCGCCTGGCCGTCTTCGGCCCGGATGACATCGCCCAGCACCCGGCCGAGGAAACGGATGTTGGCTTGCAGCTCGGAGGGGGTCTCGTCCATCGCCGGCGTCTCTTAAGGCGCGATGGCGCCCTGCGCCAGCAGCCACGCTCTGGGCCGGTTGACCGCGGGCGCGATTCCGACGCTCGGGTTGCAAATCAAAGATCCTCCCCTGCGCAGCGGGGGAGGGGGACCCCGAAGGGGTGGAGGGGGCGGCGGACAGAGCGCCGGCGCATGCCGCTGGCCCCCCTCCCCGGCTTCGCCGGTACTCCCCCCGTTTCACGGGGGGAGATCAATTCGGCAACCAGTACGGCCTGGCGGCTTGAGCGCCAGGAAGACGGTGCTCCACAGTTGCGCCGCGTTGGACTCGTCGGAGTCCTTTAACGCGTCTCCGAAGGGGACGCACCGATAGCCGCCGTCACCCCAGGTCCACGACCAGAGTTCCGAGCTTTCCGCGGGCCTGTCGGCTTCGATCGCAGCCCACAGCGCCGTCCGCGCCGCCTTGAGATCGCGCCTGAGCGCCGGCGTGAGGTCGTCTCGCTTCAGCTGATGGGCGAGGCCCGCGGCCAGGATGGCCTGCTGCCAGGACCAGACGACCATGCCGTGGTAGGCATTTCGGGTGAGCAGAGCCTGGACCTCGCCGGTCGAGTAGACGGGGTTGGCGACCAGCAGGCCGACCCCGGTCATCAGACCGGCTGGAAACGGCGCCATCATCGCCGCGAGCGCATCGGCCAGGTCTTCCGGCGAGGGACGCCCGAATAGGAGATAAAACCCCTCGTCGGAATTGACGACGGCGATCGGATGGCCCTCAGCGTCGAGGGACAACGCGTGAAATCTCACCGCGCGGCCGTCGATCGCCGCCAGAGCGGCGTCCGCCGGAACACCCTGGGCCTTGGCGAAGCTCGCGACCGCGGCCTTCGCTTGGTCGGCGGGGACTTCGACCTCGAAAAGCCTGTGAGCGTTGTCGCTCCACACCTTGGCCATATGGGCCGCGTTCGCCAGCGCCGGGCGGTTCGCGTCCGTCACATAAGGGCCCAGGAGGCCCGCGTCATGGAGCCGGGCGATGGCCCGCAGGGCCGCGGGCGCCATCGCGGCGTTGACGTCAAACGGATACACGCCCCCCGCAAGCCCCGTGGGGGTGTCGCGCCATTGCCCCGTCTGCTGCCCCGGTTTGATGGCGAGAAGCTGTGCGGCCGCCGGCTCGCTTGCAAAGGCCTCCGTTTGCGAGAGGACGAAAGCAAGGTTCAGCATCAGCGCCTGGCCAACGGTTTCGCCCGGCGCGACCTCGCGGCCGCTGGGTCTCGCAAGGAAGGCGCGCGCCGCGCCGCGGCCGCGGCGATCGTCGAGCAGCCAGTGGGCGACGACCGGCGCCAGTCCGTAGCTGCTATCGATCATGGCGTAGTCGTAGACGGGCGCGTCGGAAGGCGCCTGTCCCTGGGTCATGTGGGTCAGGATCGCGAATTCGCCGATCGCCTCTTCATGGGCGACCTCCCCATCCGGCGAAAGGCGCGCGATGACCGAGGCGAGGGCGCACTCGATGGCGCTTCGCCTGAGGATCGGCATCAGCATCAGAACCGAGATCAGCGTGTCGCGGCCGAAATAGGTGTCGAAGCGCCAGGACCCGGCCAGGAGTTTCTCGCGATAGCTCAGAAAGGCCAGGGTCTGACGGGCTTCGGGGTCCGTCCCGGCCGCCGCGGTGAGAAGTTCGGACGCTGTCAGAGGGGTGAGGGGCGGCTCACCGGTCAGCGCCTCCAGGCGCAGGCGAATCGCGCCGTCGGCGGCGGTGATGGCGCCGTCGCCGGCGAGCGCACCCTGAACCACGGTCAGCTTGAATTCGTAGCCCGGCGCGCCGTCCAACCGGTCGCGCGCGCAAGCGATCGTTCGTCCTTCGACGACCGGTTCGGTCTGAACGAAGGGTGGCGAAGCGCCAAATGTCTCATAGATGCGCAGTATGCGGATCGAGGAAAGCAGGAACTG
>DATCEL010000368.1:0-2025 GCA_036510115.1 Caulobacteraceae bacterium | reverse complement strand
AGCGCCCCCGGCGTCTGCAGCCGCTGCTCAACCACCCGACGCGTGGCCTCGTCCCAGTTCTCTGAGTTGGCGAGCACGTCGTAGTAGGGGTAGCGGCCGATCATCTGCGGCGTCGTCCCACGTCGCTGACGCGGTAGCCAGCTCGGATGGCGGGGTTCGCCGCCCTCGCGCAGCTTGGGCAGATGGTCGGGCCTGGTCAGGTCACGGTCGGCCATAGCGGTCAGTCCTCCCGTCGCAGCAGCGCGGCCAGCACGCCGAGCATGCCGACGATCGTCATCAACCCCGGAGCCATGATCGGCGGCCCCATGGCCAGGTTGTAACTGGCTTGCTTGAAACCGCCGGGCCTCCGGGCGACTCCGCGGGCGTGGTAGTACTCGCCCACCAGCCCGTTGGCGGTGTAGATCAGCGCCGTGATCGGCAGATAAGTCTTGGCCCACCTACGGCTGAACACACCCCCGATTCCCGCCACCATGACCGGGGGGGTGACGATGATCGGGCTCCACATCATTTTGTTGCCGAAGCTCGCCCGGTAGTGCTCGAGATAGATCTCCGCCGTGGTCACCGCCGCCGCGAAAGCAGTCACCCCCGACAGCGAACGCTCAAAGCGGCCGTGCGCGATGTTCGACACGACGCGGTCGATGAAGTGCACGCTCCGCCGTCGTCCACTGATCTTCTTGGCCAACATGCCCATTCGTTCCTTTGGTTGGTCAGATCGCATAGCGCTCAGCGTCGGCGCGCTTGAGCTCGAGCCCATTGCCGGGCCGGGTGAAATCGGGATGCAGTGCCCCGTCCTTGGGCTCCAGCACGCCGTCGAAGAGCATCCGCTCCAGCCGTGCGTGGTCGTGGAAGTACTCGAGGTGACGGAACGCCATCACCGCGCAGCTGGGGTGTGCATGAATCGAGGGGCCGCAATGCGCCGAGAGCTCGAGCGACCGCGCCTCACACAGCGCCGCGACGCGCAGGAAGCCCGTGATGCCCTCGCACCGCGTGACATCGGCCTGCAGGCAGGTGACCGCGCCAGCGGTGAGCATCTTCTCGAAGTAATCGAGCTTGTAGCCGTACTCACCGGCGGCGATGTCCATCCCTCCTGGGGCTCGATCCCGGAGCAGGCGCAGACCCTCCAAGTCATCCGAGGAAACCGGTTCCTCAAACCAGCTAACGCCGAACTCGTCGGCGTACCGGTTGGCGAACCACAGCGCCTGCACCCGGGTCAGGGCACCGTTGGCGTCCACATAGAGCTCGGTGGTCGGGCCGATCGCCTCTCGCGCCACCCGGACGCGTGCCAAGTCGCGAGCCGGATCTCGCCCCACCTTCATCTTCACGCGCGGGATGCCCCGCTGCGCCCACCCACCGAGCTGATCGGCCAGACGGGCATCGGGATATGAGGTGAAGCCTCCTGAGCCGTAGACCGGGACGTGATCGCGGACGGCATCCAGAAGCGTCGCCAGCGGCACGTCGAGCAGCCGGGCCTTGAGATCCCACAACGCCGTGTCAACGGCGGCGATCGCCATCGAGGCCACTCCAGGACGGCCCAGGTTGCGGCAGGCGACGACCATCGCACCCCAGGCCGCACTCACGCACATCGCATCACGTCCCTCCACTACCTCGCGCAGGGTCGAGTCGATGAGCGTGGCGCTCGCCACGTCACCGTAGGTGAACCCTAATCCGATCGTCACGCCTGAGCGCGCCTCGACCACCACGATCGTCGTTGCAGCCCATTCGGCTGTCCCGTCCGACTCCGGGAAGTCGGTTGGGATCGTGTAGGCCGAGACGTCGAGCGCATCGATAGTCGCCTCGTGCAGAGGAGTGTTGGGTTGCATTATGGGAGCCAAGACGTGCGTGACGTCGCAATGGTTTCCGCCTGAAACCCACCCAGCTGAATGGGCGCGACCTGAGCTGCGCACCCTCGGGCGGGCGGCATCGACAGGCCGATCGCACACTCGTGGGCGTGCCGATCGCCGTCGCGGTGATAGCGGCGCGGCAGAGAGGCTGGCGTCGCTGAAATGGTCCTCGAATCACCGGCGT
>DATCEL010000367.1:0-7293 GCA_036510115.1 Caulobacteraceae bacterium | reverse complement strand
GCCACCCCCGACCGGGAGCGCTCGCACTTCGAGGCGCAGGATGTGCTCGAAAGCGGCGCTGGGCGCGTCTACGCCACCTCATCCGGCTGGCTCAATCGCGGGCTCGAGGCCATGGGACCGTCGGTGAAGGCGATCTCGGTCGGCCCGACCGCGCCGCTCATCCTGAGAGGCAAGATCGAGGCCGCGTCGTGGTCGCCAGGTGGAATGGCCGAGCGCGACCATCGACTGCCCGGCATCCTGCAGGATCTCTACGCCCACGACCCTCTGCTGGGCCCGGCCCTCGCCGAAGGTTTGGCCACCGAAGTCATGGCCAAGACGGCCGTGGCCGACGCCGCGGCGACCGATGCGACGCTGACCTCGGCCGAGTCGGCGACCCCATCGCCAATGCAGATGGGCCGGGCCGGCGCACAGCCGGCGCCGGGTCGTCAGGGCCTCGACCAGGCGCGCAAGATCGGCGCCACCCTGGCCGGGTTCATGGTCCAGCCCGGCGGCGTTCAGGTGGCGGCGGTTTCGATCGACAACTTCGACACCCACGCCAATCAAGGCGCTGGCGAGGGCCAGTTGGCCACCCGCCTGGCCTATGTCGACGCCTTCGTCGACGGGCTGCAAGCCGGCCTCGGTCCCTTGTGGAGGGACAGCGTGGTGGTCATGGCCACCGAGTTCGGGCGCACCGCGCGCGTCAACGGCACCAAGGGCACCGACCACGGCACCGCCTCCACCGCCCTGGTGCTCGGCGGGTCGTTGAAACGCGGCGGGATCATCGGCGACTGGCCAACGCTGCGGCAGGCAAGCCTCTACGAGAACCGCGACACCGCGCCCACCCTCGACATGCGGGGCCTGTTCAAGGGCGTCCTGCGCGATCACATGGGCGTCGAGCGCGCGGCTCTCGATCGAACTGTCTTCCCCGACAGCGCTAGCGTGGCCCCGATCACCGGGATCGTCGCTTAGGCGTTGGAATGGCGGCCTATTCCTCGACGAGCGCGTTGAGGGCCTCGACCGCCTCGAGGAACTCCTGTTTGAATTCCTGAACCACCTGCCCGGCGGAACGCACGGAATCGATCAGGCCGACGCCCTGGCCAACGAAATAGGTAACAAGTTCGCGCGCCTTGTCGTTGCCCGCCGCCGCTGCCCTATCGGCCGAGCGCAAGGCGTTTTCGCTGACCAGACTCATCATCGGCATGGGCAAGGCGCCGGGGCTGGTTGGGTCGCGGTCCCAGGCCTCTGTCCAGGCGGAGCGGAGCTGGCGGGCGGGCTTGCCGGTCCGGCAGCGCGTGCGGACCGCGTCTCGCGAACTCGCCTCGATCATCTTCTGGCGAAAGATCTCGCTGGTTTCCGATTCGACCGTCGCCAGCCACACCGAGCCGGTCCAGGCGCCGGCCGCGCCCATGGCCATGCACGCCGCCATCTGGCCACCGGTCATGATTCCGCCCGCGGCGAGCACGGGCACGTCGCGGATCGGTCGTACGGCCTTGATCACCTCTGGCACCAGCACAAGGGTCGAGACCTCGCCGCAATGGCCGCCCGCCTCGGTTCCCTGGACGACAAGAATGTCGACGCCGGCATTCACCTGGCGGATGGCGTGTTCCTTGGCCCCGACCAGGGCCGCCACCGGCACGCCATGGCGCTTGCCAAGTTCGATCATCGACGGCGGCGGCACGCCCAGCGCATTGGCGATCAGGCGGATCGGGAATTCGAACGCCGCGTCCAGCACCTCCAGCGCCTGGTCCGGATCAAAGGGTTGCGGCCGGCTGTCGCTGACCTGGACGTCGGCGACAGTGACGCCAGCCTTGCCCAGCAGATCGCGGGCGAAAGCGCTGTGACGTTCCGGCACGCGCGACCTGAGACTGTTGTAGGTGACGTCCTTCTCGCCAGCCGTGGCCATATTCTCGGGGATCAGAACATCGATGCCGAACGGCTTGCCGTCGGCATGATCCTCGATCCAGCGCAGTTCCTCGCGCACCGAGGCCGGCGAATGAGCGGTTGCGCCAAAGACGCCGAAGCCGCCCGCCCGGCTCACCGCCGCGACCACGTCTCGGCAGTGGCTGAAGGCGAGCAGCGGGAATTCGATCCCCAGCATATCGCAAATGGGTGTTTTCACGTCTCGCTCCTCGGCTGGAACTCGCGGATGATCGAACGACCTTCGGCGTTTGGGGTCACACCGATCCGCGCGCCGAGCGGCTCCTCGGCGATCATGCGTCTGACGATGGTCTCGTCCTCGGGATCCGTCCTGGCGGCGAAACGCGCGCCGCTCTCGGTGAGACGGCCAACGACAACACCCACGGGCGGGGACGCGCTGTAGTCGATGGTGTAGGTCTCGATCACCCCCGCGCCATCCCCCGGAGTGATTTCTGGCGCGGTCCAGCCATCGATCTCTGACTGAAGTGCGTGGCTATCGAAACCGCGCCAGGGCGCCGGGCGCGTGCTGTAGATCCCGACAGAATATTTCGACAGAAACCCGCCGTTAGCGCCGACGAGGCCTTTGCGGCCGGGCTTGGCGCGGAGCGCGCGAACCATGGCCGCGACAGCGTGCATGGAATAGTTGTTCCCGGCCCCGCCGAAGAAAGGCAGTCCGCCGGTGACGGTGAGCGGACGCGGATCGTCGGCGCCAATGCCCAAGCCATCGCGGACATTGAACACCGCGATGGGAAAGCAACTGTAGAGATCGAAGAGGTCGATCTCCCCGAGACCGGTTTCGGCGGCCTCCAGGGCCGCATTGACCGCCATCACCGCCGCCGGACTGTAAGAGAGGTCGGCGCGTTCCATCGGCGCGCGCTCACGCGCGTCGGCGCCGCCCAGCAGATAGACGAATTTCTCTTCTGGCACGCCGAGGTCCCGGGCGAAGCCAGCGGAGGTGATCAGCACCGCCGCCGCCTGGTTGGTCTGGTCGCGCGCCACCACCCGGCGTGGAAACGGGTCGGAAGTTAGACGATTGGAGGCGGTGATGATCGCCAGATCCTGCGCCGAGAGGATTTCCCGCGACATGGCGTGCGGATTGCCGGCCGCGACCTCGGTGAACGGCGCGAACAGGCGGCCCATTTCGAGGGCGTAGTCCGCGCGGGAAAGACCGAGCCGGCCGCGGCGGGCGTTTTCGAACAGGGCGTAAAGACTGATGGCCGTGCGCGCGCCGTGACGCGGCAGATCGGAGCCGGCCAAGGTCTCGCCGAAGCCGCGATCCTCCAGCTGGCCGCCGATCTCTTCCGACCAGTCCCGACGCTCGCCCGACGCGATCAGGTGACGCTGGGTCGAGATCGCCTCGGCGCCAGCGAGCAGGACCATGCGGGTCTCGCCGGCGCCGATGGCGTTGGCGAATTCATTGATCAGGTGTTGCGGCCCCTGCCCGCCCACCGGCTCCAGAATCGCCCGCGCCGGATCGGCGCCGATGCGTCTGGCCACCGCTCGCGGGAAATTGTCGGCGCGGCCGAAGGGCGGGACCGCTTTTGGCCCCGACGTCTCGAACTGGCGCACCGTCGCGATCACGTCGATGTGCGGCGCCAGGGCGCCCACGGAGAGCGTGTCCTCGAGCGCCGCCCGCGCCGCGCGGCCGGCGAGGTCGGCCGGAGATAGAGCCTCGAAGCCCTTGGCGTCGATCCGCTCCGAGGCCTCGCCGACGCCAATGACGACCGGGGTCAAATCCATGCCCGTCTCCTTCGCTCCCAATTTGGCGACTGCGGGCGCCCGCTGTCGAGGGTGACGTGCGGGAAAGGTTGGCCGAAGAGACTTGGCGGTCGCCTCTTTCTACAGTCGAGGCCGCGCGAGATTCCACTGATCGACTTGACTTGCACAGCGCCGCCCTCGCCTGATGACATGCGAATTCGAGGATCCGCCATGACCGCGACGCTCATCAGACGCGCCCTCCTCGCTGGCCTGTTAGCCACGCCCATGCTGGCCCGGGCGGAGAGCGAGCCCATTCTGACTGTGTTCGCCGCCGCGTCACTCAGGGATGCCATGAACCAGGCGGGGTGGGTTTATGTGGCGAGATTCCTTCACCCCGTCCGTTTCTCCTTCGGCGCATCGTCAGCCCTGGCGCGGCAGATCGAACAGGGCGCGCCGGCCGACGTGTTCATTTCAGCCGATGTCGACTGGATGGACTATCTGGCCAAGAAGCATCTGATCATCGATGCATCGCGCCGCAACCTGTTTTCCAACCACCTCGCCCTGATTGCGCCGGCCAAATCCAAGATCTCCCTCGCAATTGAATGGAAGATGCCCCTGGCGACGGCCCTGGGCGGGGGACGCCTGGCGATGGCCGCCCCCGAAGTTCCAGCGGGCCGTTATGGTCAGGCCGCCCTGACCAAGTTGGGGGTGTGGGACCAAGTGAAGGACCATGTGGCGCCGGCCGAGAACGTGCGCGCGGCCCTGGCGTTCGTCGCCCGAGGGGAAGCGCCTTTGGGCATCGTCTATGACACCGACGCCAAGGCCGAGCCGGGTGTCAGAATCGTCGGTCTGTTCCCCGACGGCAGCCACCCGCCCATCATCTATCCCGGCGCCGTTATCGCTGGCTCGAAGAATCCGAACGCCCAGCCCTTTCTCGACAGCCTCCGCTCACCGCTTGAGGCCAACGTAGTCAAGAAATTCGGCTTCCGGATCCTCAGGAAATAGTCGCCGTTAGGCATCGCCAGCTGTGACGACGATCAGTCTTCCTTGGGGGTAAGCACCTGGCGGCCCTTGTAGAGACCGGTCTTCAGATCCACGTGGTGCGGTCGGCGAAGCTCGCCGGTGTCCTTGTCCTCGATATAGCTGTTGGCGCCGAGCGCGTGGTGCGAGCGCCGCATGTTGCGCCGCGAAGGAGAGACTTTGCGCTTGGGGACGGCCATTGAGGTAGCTTCTTTACGAAGGGCGGATTGGAAGGTCGCGCTCTATGCCGGAAAACGCGCGCCGCTTCAACCCGACTGACGCAGGCGCTTCGGCGCGACGCCGATCCAGGCCAGGCGCAACAGCATCTCCGCCAATGTGTCGTCGATCTTCGCGTAGTCCACGAAAGTCGCGCCCTTGCGGCCCCAATAGCCCGGAACAGGCTGGATCAGGTCAGGATGACCCTGACAGAGATTGTGCTGGTCGTCCGCCCCGAGTTTGACCATCAGCCGCGGCGGGTCGCGTCTCACGGTGGCGAAGATCTTGCCCGCCACGCGGAACGAAGGCGCGCCGAAATGATCCGCCTCCACGGCCTCCGGCAACGCCAGCGCCCAGGCCGCAATTGATTCAAAGGTGACCATGGCCCAAGCTTGGCCCATGGGCGAGGACGCGGCAATCATGGCCGACGCGGAGGCACAGCTGGCAGTCTTCCTGGCCAAGTTCACGCCGGAGATTGAGGCGCGGGCCACCGCGATCATCGCCGCGATGCGCGAACGTCTGCCGGGTGCGACGATACCGGTCTACGACAACTACAACGCCTTGGCGGTCGGGTTTGGAGCGTCGGACCGCATCCGCGACCTGGTGTTTTCGATCGCCGTTTTCCCGCGCTGGGTAAGTTTGTTTTTCGCTCGCGGCGTCGAACTGGACGATCCACAGGGCCTTCTGAAGGGTTCAGGGGTCCAGTTCCGGCACATCGTGCTCCCCGGTCCGCAGGCTCTGAGCGATCCAGACATCGCCAAACTGATCAGCCAGGCGCTGACCCTGGCCTCACCACCGATCGATCCGAATGCGCCCGGTCGCCTTGTGATCAAGTCGATCTCGGCCCGGCAGCGGCCACGCCGGCCCGCGTGACACCCGGCGCTGGCGTCAGACCAGCCGGCTCTGTTCCACCGCGGCGGCGATGAAACTGGCAAACAAAGGGTGGGGCGCGAACGGGCGACTCTTGAGCTCGGGGTGGAACTGCACGCCGATGAACCATGGGTGGTCGCGGCGCTCGACGATTTCCGGCAGGATTCCGTCTGGCGAGACGCCCGTCATGATCAATCCGGCGGCTTCAAAAGCGTCTCGATAGCCAATGTTGACCTCGTAGCGGTGACGATGGCGTTCGCTGATCTCGGCGGCGTCATAGATCTCGGCGATCCGCGAGCCTGGCGTCAACACGGCCTCGTAGGCGCCAAGGCGCATGGTGCCGCCAAGATCGTCACCCTCGGCGCGCGTCTCGCGATCATTGCCCTTGGTCCATTCGGTCATCAGGCCCACCACTGGGTCGCTGGCGGCTCCGAACTCCGTCGATGAGGCATGGGGAACGCCACCGACGTTCCGGAGAGCCTCGATCACCGCCATCTGCATGCCGAAGCAGACCCCGAAATAGGGGACGTTACGCTCGCGAGCGAACTGCGCGGCGCGGATCTTGCCCTCGGCGCCGCGCTCGCCGAAGCCGCCGGGCACCAGAATGCCGTGCACGCCCTCAAGGCGGGTCGCCGCCGCGCCGTCCTCATCCTCGAACGCCTCGCTCTCAACCCAGTCAAAGTTGACCTTGACACGGTTGGCGACCCCGCCGTGAATTAACGCTTCAATCAAAGACTTATAGGCATCTTTTAAGACCGTGTATTTGCCGACGACGGCGATGGTCACCTCGCCGTCCGGGTGGATCAGCCGTTCGGAAATCTCCTGCCAACGCGCCAAATCGGGCGCGGGCGCGTCATGGATGCCGAAGACATCCAGCACTTCGGCGTCGAGGCCCTGGCGATGGTAGTCGAGGGGCACGGCGTAAATGTTGGGCGCGTCCAACGCTTCGATCACCGCCGAGGGACGCACGTTACAGAACAGGCCAATCTTGCGCTTTTCCTCCGGCGGGATCGTCTGCTCACATCGGCACAGGAGCACGTCCGGCTGGATGCCGATCGAGCGCAGTTCCTTGACCGAGTGTTGGGTCGGCTTGGTCTTCATCTCGCCGGCGGTCTTGATGAACGGCAGCAGGGTCAGGTGGACGAAACAACTGTCGCCACGGGGCAATTCCTGGACGAGCTGGCGGATGGCCTCGAAAAACGGCAACCCCTCGATGTCTCCCACCGTGCCGCCAATCTCCACGAGGACGAAATCGACCCCGTCCCCCGGGTCGGCGAGGACGAAGCGTTTGATCTCGTCGGTGACGTGCGGAATCACCTGGACGGTCGCGCCGAGATAATCCCCCCGACGCTCCTTCTCCAGAATGGTCTTGTAGATCTGTCCGGTGGTGATGTTGTCGGCCCGGGTGGCCGATACGCCGGTGAAACGTTCATAGTGTCCGAGGTCGAGATCGGTCTCGGCCCCGTCATCGGTGACGAATACTTCGCCGTGCTGATAGGGACTCATCGTCCCCGGATCGACGTTGAGATAGGGGTCGAGCTTGCGCAGCCGGACCTTGTAGCCGCGCGCCTGCAACAGCGCGCCGAGCGCCGC
>DATCEL010000366.1:0-12216 GCA_036510115.1 Caulobacteraceae bacterium | reverse complement strand
CCGCTGTGGCGTGATCGACCCGCTGAGCCTCGAAGACTATGTCGACCACGGCGGCTGGAAGGGCTTGGCGGCGGCTCTGGCGCTCGCTCCAGCGGAGGTCGTGGATCGCATCGACGCCTCGGGCCTGCGCGGCCGCGGCGGCGCGGGATTTCCGGCCGGAATCAAGTGGCGCACCGCCCTCCAGTCTCCCGGGGTGGAAAAGTTCATTGTCTGCAACGCCGACGAGGGCGATTCCGGGACCTTCGCCGATCGCATGCTGATGGAGGGCGATCCGTTCCTTCTCATCGAGGGCATGGCCATCGCCGGCCACGCCGTGGGCGCGCGCAAGGGCTATGTCTACATCCGCTCGGAATACCTATTCGCGGTGAACGTCATCCGTAGGGCGGTTGAATTGAGTTGCGACATGGTCGCCCCCTTCGAGATCGAGGTGCGCGTGGGCGCCGGCTCCTATGTTTGCGGCGAGGAGACCTCCCTGCTCGATTCCATCGAGGGCAAGCGCGGACAGGTGCGCGCCAAGCCGCCCTTGCCTGCCCACGCCGGCCTGTTCGGCGCGCCGACGGTGGTCAACAATGTTCTGACATTGGCCGCCGCTCCGTTCATCCTGAGCGAAGGGCCGCAAGCCTATGCGGCCCTGGGCCATGGCCGCTCACGTGGAACCGTCGCCATCCAACTTGCGGGTAATGTGAAGTATGGCGGTCTGTTCGAATGCCCGTTCGGGATCACGCTCGGCGAATTGGTCAATGACATCGGCGGCGGCGCGGAAAGCGGCCGGCCGGTGCGCGCCGTGCAGGTCGGCGGCCCGCTTGGCGCCTATTTCCCGCCCTCGATGTTCCACCTGCCGTTCGACTATGAGGCTTTAGCGGAAGTGGATGGGTTGATCGGCCACGCTGGCGTCGTGGTCTTCGACGATACCGTCGACATGGCGGCCATGGCCCGCTTCGCCATGGAATTCTGCGCCATCGAAAGCTGTGGCAAATGCACGCCGTGCCGGATCGGTTCGGTGAGGGGGGTGGAGACCATCGATCGCCTGATCGCCGGCGGTCGCGCCAAGGATCCGGTGGAGGCGCTGGCCCAGATGCGCAACGCTCACGCTGAATTGCGGGGACGCGAAGCCGAGGCCGCTATCCTGCGGGACCTCTGCGAGACCATGCGCTATGGCTCGCTGTGCGCGCTGGGCGGATTCACCCCCTTCCCGGTGTTGAGCGCCTTGACGTATTTTCCACAGGACTTCGGTCTCGCCTCGAAGACGGCGGAGCTGGTGTAGTGGCCTGGGCGCGCGAAACCGATCTGGGCGCCAAGGCGTCGACTGCCAAATCCGGCGCAACCGTGACTTTGGCCATCGATGGCGAACGGATCGAGGTTCCCGTGGGGACGTCGATCATGCGCGCGGCGGCGCTCATCGGCGCGCGGATCCCGCGTCTGTGCGCCACCGACAGTCTCGAGGCTTTCGGCTCCTGCCGCCTGTGTCTGGTGGAAATCGACGGCCGGGCGAGTTTCCCAGCCTCCTGCACCACCCCCGTCGCCGAAGGCATGGTCGTCCGTACACAGACGGAAACCCTGGCGCGCCTGCGCAGGGGCGTCATGGAGCTCTACGTTTCCGATCACCCCCTGGACTGCCTGACCTGCGCCGCGAACGGCGACTGCGAGCTGCAGGATGTGGCCGGGGCCGTGGGTCTGCGCAATGTGCGTTACGGCTACGCCGGCGCGAACCATCTTGCCGCCGATCACGATGGCTCCAACCCCTATTTCGACTTCGATCCGACGAAATGCGTCGTCTGTTCGCGCTGCGTCCGCGCCTGCGATGAAGTTCAGGGGACCTTCGCGCTTACCGTCGATGGTCGCGGCTTCGCCTCGAAGATCGCCGCCAGCCAGGACGAGCCATTTTTCGGCTCTGAGTGCGTCTCCTGCGGCGCCTGCATCCAGGCCTGCCCGACCGCGGCCCTGCAGGAAAAGTCGGTGGCCAAGATCGGAATTCCCGATCGGGCCGTGGTCACCACCTGCGCCTATTGCGGCGTCGGATGCGCGTTTCGCGCCGAAATGCGCGGCGAGGAACTGGTCAGGATGGTTCCGTGGAAGGAAGGCAAGGCCAACCACGGTCACAGTTGCGTCAAGGGCCGCTTCGCCTGGGGCTACGCCAATCACCGCGATCGGATCCTGGAGCCGATGGTGCGGTCGAGGATCGATGAGCCGTGGCGGAAGGTTTCCTGGGACGAGGCGATCGCCCATACCGCCGCCGAATTCCGCCGCATCCAGGCCGAACACGGCCCGCGCGCGATCGGGGCGATAACCTCGAGCCGCTGCACCAACGAGGAGACCTTTCTCGTCCAGAAGCTGGTTCGGCAGGGTTTCGGCGTGAACAACATCGATACCTGCGCCCGCGTCTGCCATTCGCCGACCGGCTATGGGTTGAATTCGACCTTCGGGACCAGCGCCGGCACTCAGGACTTCGACAGTGTCATGGCCGCCGACGTGATCGTGATCATCGGGGCCAATCCCACCGACGGTCATCCGGTGTTCGCCAGCCAGATGAAACGGCGCCTCAGGCAAGGCGCGCGCATGATCATCATCGATCCGCGCCGGATCGATCTGGCGCGGACCCCGCACGTCGAGGCCGACTATCATCTCGCCCTGCGACCTGGAACCAACGTCCCAGTGCTGACGGCCATGGCCCACGTGATCGTCACCGAAGGCCTCGCCGACGAAGCCTTCATCCGCGAACGGTGTGAGTGGGACGCCTTCGAGGACTGGGCGGCCTTTGTCGCCGAGCCGGAGCGCTCGCCCGAGGCCACGGAAGCCCTTACCAGCGTGTCGGCGGCTGCGTTGCGGGGCGCGGCGCGGCTCTACGCCTCCGGTGGCAATGGCGCGATCTACTATGGGCTGGGCGTCACCGAACATAGCCAAGGATCGTCGGCGGTGATGGCCATCGCCAATCTGGCCATGGTGACGGGCAACATCGGTCGCGAAGGCGTGGGGGTGAATCCTCTGCGCGGACAGAACAACGTCCAGGGTTCATGCGACATGGGCTCGTTCCCCCATGAACTTTCCGGCTATCGGCATATCTCCGACAACGCCGTGAGATCGCTCTTCGAGGCCGACTGGGGCGTGACCCTCGACGCGGAGCCCGGTCTGCGCATCCCCAACATGCTCGACGCCGCCGTCGACGGCGAGTTCAAAGGCCTGATCATCCAGGGCGAGGATATTCTCCAGTCCGACCCGAACACGGCCCATGTCGCCGCCGGACTGGCGGCCATGGAATGCGTCGTCGTCCATGACCTGTTTCTCAACGAGACTGCCAACTACGCCCACGTCTTCCTGCCCGGTTCGACCTTTCTTGAGAAGGACGGCACCTTCGTCAACGCCGAGCGCCGTATCCAGCGCGTGCGCAAGGTCATGGCGCCCAAGGCGCGCTTCGCCGACTGGGAGGCGGTCCAACTCCTGGCCAGGGCCTTCGGCCTGGATTGGAACTACAGTCATCCCTCGCAGATCATGGATGAGATCGCGCGCCTGACGCCGACCTTCTCCGGGGTGAGCTACGCCGCGCTGGATGCGGCCGGGTCTATGCAATGGCCGGTCAACGCCGCCGCGCCCGGCGGCACGCCGACCATGCACGTGGGGACATTCGCCAGAGGCAAGGGGCGTTTCGTGGTCACCGACTACATCCCGACGGACGAGAAGACCGGCCCGCGCTTTCCTTTGCTGCTCACCACGGGGCGGATTCTCTCGCAGTACAACGTCGGCGCCCAGACGCGGCGAACGGAAAACATTGCCTGGCATGACGAGGATGTGCTCGAGATCCATCCGCACGACGCCGAGGATCGCGGCCTCGCCGACGGCGATTGGGCCTCTCTAAAGAGCCGCTCTGGCGAGACGACCTTGTGCGTACAGGTCACCGACCGGGTCGCGCCGGGCGTTGTCTACACCACCTTCCATCACCCGGCGACGCAGGCCAATGTGGTCACCACGGAGTTTTCGGATTGGGCGACCAATTGCCCGGAATACAAGGTGACCGCCGTCCAGGTCGCGCCGTCGAACCGCAGGTCTTCCTGGCAGGAGCGCTATGAGACCCACTCGCTGGCCACCCGTCGCATCGAAGCGACACCGAGGTGACGACGGACGAGAAACTGGTCTATATGGCCAATCAGATCGCGTTGAACTTCGCTCGGCTGGGCCGGGATGACGCGGTGGCCGCGACCGCCGACCACATCGCCCGCTTTTGGGATCCGGGTATGAAAACCCGCATATTCAATTGCTTACTTGAGACTGGCGCGAGCCTTAGCGCCACGGCCGCCGAAGCGGTCAGGTCGCTCGGCGCAAAAACAACGGAGCCAAGATGAAAGACGAGACCGTTCCAAGCGCGAACCGCGCGCTCAGTCTGGTGAAGGCGATGGTGAGCGAATCCTTTCCGCGCGCGAACGCGCCGAACGAACGTCCGAGCCTGGCCGTCGCCCACGAATCGAATCTGCCTCGCACCCTTCCCGGGCAGATCTCCTGCGTCGTCTGCGCCTACAACGAGGCCGAGCGCATCGGCGCCATTCTGGAGGCCGTCGATCGCCACCCGGCGCTGCTGGAGGTCATCGTCGTCAACGACGGTTCGACGGACGCTACCGAAGCGCTCCTGGCCGACTATCCTCGAATTCGCGTGGTTTCCTATTCGCCGAACCGCGGCAAGACCTATGCTCTCAGTCGGGGTATCGCCTTGGCCAGAGGCGAATATCTAATGCTGCTGGACGCCGATCTCGCTGGCGTCCGCGCCGCCGACATCCAGGCGCTGGCCAACCCGGTGCTCGAGGGTTGGGCTCAGGCAAGCATAAGCCTCCGAGCGAACAGCCTGGCGATCTACCGGCGCATCGGCCTCGATTTCGTGTCCGGCGAGCGGGTGATACCGGCGAGGCTGGGGCGCGAGGCGATCGCCGAGATGCAGCGGCTGCCGCGCTGGGGGGGTGAAGCGTTCATCAACCGCCTGATCACGCGCGACAAGCTTTCCCTCGCCGTCGTCGATTGGCCGGGCGTGTTCAATATCCGAAAGTATCACAAGGTCGGCCGCTGGCGCGGCATGGTCGAGGAAATCACCATGACGCTGGACGCCTTGCGGGTGCTTTCACCTCTCGGCGTCGTGCGCCAAAACTTGGCGCTCCTGGCTTTGATCCGTCGCCCGTCCGAACGAAAAGCGAGGACTCAGGTCGAGATGTCGTGGACGAGATCCTTGAACAAGCGCCGGCGCACCAGCCAGTAGGAGGCGATGAGCACCACAAGGGCGAAGGTGAACAGGGCCGCGGTCACGAAATCCACATAGCGCGTCGAGTGCAGGACGCTGGCGCCAAGGAAATATCCGAGCGCGAAACCGATCAACTCGAACAGGATCACCTTGGGAAAGGTGCCGATCAGATTGAGGGCCATATAGCGGGCGAACGGCATCCGGCTAACGCCGGCGAAATAGAGAATTATCCCGCCCAGGGCCTGGGTCTTGCCGATCATGATCAGCTTCCAGTCATTGTCGTGGAAGCGTTGGGCGAGAGGGCGCAGGCGCTCGGGCGTGATCCGGAGCCGCTTGCTGATCTGGTTCGATATTGGCCCGTGGCCGTAACGGCCGAGCGCGTAATACAGCGCGTCGCCGACGAGGTCGGCGGCCACCAGAAGAAGGCAGGCGATGACGGGATCGAACTGTCCCAGCGCCACCAGCGCGCCGGTGATCGCCGCGACGGTGGGGCCTTCGATGACGGCGACCGGCAACAGAATCGCATAGCCGTAGCGGGCGATCAGGGGAATGACGCGGATCAGGAAGACATGCGGCAAGTGCATTTCCTCATCGCCGACGCCCGTTGTCTCGAACGCCCATCCCGCCTGTGATTATCCGCAAGCTTGCGTCATTCAAACGGCAAACTTCTGGCCCGCGGCGCGTCACCGATAACCGAGCCGGTCAAGATAGTTGTACACTTGCGTTGGCAAGTCCGGAAACAAGATCAACGCCGCTACAATTACGCTGGCAAAGAAGAAAAAGATCACCGCGGTCACAAAGAATCGCTTCGTGCCGACGGCCATTACATCTGACGAATAACCTAGAAAAGTAATCAAAACAATAAACAATATAGTGATACCAGTGAACGCTATGCTTCCGGTTAGAAATCTAGACGCAAAAGCTCCTGGATTCATAAGTAATCTCCTGACGAACAGGTCGTCGGCGCCGTGGGTTCGCCCAAGGCGCGGACACCCGCAGCCGCCCTCCTCCATTCATGCTGGTTACATCTACGCTCATTGATCAGGCCGCCGACCGCATCGTGTCAGGCGGAGCAAGGAATCGCCGCGAGGTTGGCACGTCATCGAGCCCCATTTCGCATATCCGTAGCCACGCGCGGGGCGCGGCGTTCATTCGTTGCGCCCCTTAGTAACTCATGCCCGTCATCGGTGTATAGCGCCCAGGCGCAGGTCAGATCCTGGGCGACATGACCCAATGATTTGTAGGCCGTGATCTCCTGATTCGTGCGGCGGCCCGTCGCCGTACCCGTCAAAACCTCGCCAATTTCGGCGACGACGTGAGAGTCTTCAACAAGACCCGCGGCCTTCGCTCGGAGAAACTCGCCGCCCTGGGCGATGACGCCTTCGCGGCTATCGGCGATGAAGCGAACGCGCGCCACCAGGCCGCCGTCGGCCTCGGCTTGGCCGGCGTGCCCCGATCCGACCAAATTCACGTGAGCGCCCGCCGCAAGCCAATCACCCTCCACGATCGGATCGGTCGCCGCGGTGACGGTGCAGATGATATCGGCGGCTTCCACCGCTTCGCGCGGACTCCCGGCCGCTGTCGCCGGCAAGGCGAGCTCGGCGCCGATGGCTTCCGCAAAGGCTGCCGCGCGCGCCCCGTCCCGTCCCCAGACGCGAAGGGTCGACAGCTTGCGAACCTTGCCGATGGCCCTGGCGTGTTCGGCCGCCTGCCGGCCATAGCCAAGCAGCGCAAGCCGGTGGGCGTCCGGGCGTGAAAGCACGTCCGTGGCCATGGCGCTGGTCGCCGCGGTGCGGATGGCGGTGACCTCGCCGGCGTCAACGACGCACACCGGCGCGCCGGTCGCCGGTTCGAACAGCACGATCAGACCTTGATGTGACGGGCCGCCCTTGGCGAAATTGCCGGGAAACACGCTGATCACCTTGGCGCCGAAAGCCCCGTCTTCGCCAAGCGAGCCAGGCATGACGCCGAACAGGTTGTCTCCGCCCAGAGGCAGAATGGCTCTCAATAGCTGGCGCGTGCGACCGCTCGATAGCGCCGTCATCGCCTCTCGCATCAGCGGGATGCAAATATCGTAGGTGAGGCGCCGGCGAACCTCGTCGGCGTCGATAAAGCGCATTGTCGGGCCTCCGTTCGCCGTCTGGCCGATGAAAGCAATTGCTACGGACTGGGCGGGAATCGCAACCTCGGCTTGGCGGCCGCGTTTGAAGCCGCGGGACGTATGAACCGGCGCGCACGTCTGAGGCTTCTGTGGACGTGCGTCCGGTGGCGGCAGGGCCGCTCTATTTCAGGGAACCACGCATGCGCAATCTCACCTCCACGGCTCTGTCCATGGTGCTTGGCGCCGGATTGATCCTGGGCGCCCTGCCCGCGGCCGCCGCGAATCCCTGCCCGTCGCTGGCCTCCGCTGTCGCCGAAAGCGCTGGGCCGCCGCCTCAGCTCCGGCCTGAAATTCAACCGCCGATGCCGGCCTACGGCTACGAATGGACGCCGGGCTATTGGGGCTGGAACCCAACAGCCTATGACTACTACTGGATTCCCGGCGTCTGGGTCTTGCCGCCGGAGCTCGACCTGCTGTGGACTCCGCCCTGGTGGGGCTGGGTCGGAGGAGTCTATCTGTTCACGCCCGGATACTGGGGGCCGGAGGTCGGCTTCTACGGCGGCATAGACTACGGCTATGGCTATGGTGGCTACGGCTACGATGGCGGCTACTGGCGCGGTCGAACCTTCTTTTACAATCGCGGCGTCAACAACTTCGGGCGCGTGCATGTGAACGCCGCCTATTTCGCCGCCGCGCGCGTCAATCGCGGGGCCGGCCGGATTAGCTACAATGGCGGCCGAGGCGGCGTGAGGGCTACGGCGAGCGCGGCGCAGATCGCCGCCAGCAGAGGCGGCCGCGCCCGGGCGACCGCCGCTCAGGCCGGTCACGAGCGCTCCGCTGCCGGAAATCCGTCGCTGCGCGCCGGCGCCAATCGCGGCGCCTCCGCCGCGAGGATCGCGAACGGTCGCGGCGGTCGCATGGCGGCCGCGCAAGCCAGCGGCCGAAATGCTCATATGGCGGCGGCGAGAGCCGGTGGTCGCACGGGGCGCATCGCAGGCCGGTCGGCGTCGAGAGGGGTTCATAGCGTTCGCGGCTACGGCCACGCTTCCCACGTCTATGCGAGCCATGGTCGCGCCTACGGCGGCTCACGTGGCGCCTACCGGGGCCGAACCGTCGGCCGCGCCGCCTACGGAGGCTATGGCGGCGCGCGATCGGCTTACCGTGGCGGCGGCTATAGGGGCGGTGGGACCGCCTATCGCGGGGGCGGTGGCTTCAGGGGTGGCGGCGCTACCTATCGCGGCGGCGGTGTCGGGGGATTCCGTGGCGGCGGCGGTGGTGGAAACCGCGGGGGCGGCGGCGGTCGCCCGGCCGGGGGTGGCGGCCACCCCGGTGGAGGAGGCAATGGCCATCGTCCTGGGCGCTGACGCCTAACCGAACTCCGATTTGGTCGAAAACCCGTGCTGCCAATCGGCCTTGTGTCGCCGCACCGCCTGTGGTGAATTCAAACAGGCGTTCAAATTCAGCGGAGACGACCATGGCGCATGACGGTGAGGCCGTTGTCGCGAGTGAGCTGGGCTTCGACCCCAAGGCGTTGCGGGCGAAGTATCGGGCCGAGCGCGACAAGCGCCTGCGCGCCGACGGCAACGAACAATACGTCAAGATCGAGGGCGCGTTCGCCCGCTACCTCGAAGACCCTTACGTCGAGCCCGGCTTCACCCGCGCGCCCCTCGCCGACGAGGTCGATGTGGTCATCGTCGGTGGCGGTTTCGGCGGACTCCTCGCCGGGGCGCGTCTTCGCGAGGCGGGCGTCAAGGATATCCGCATCATCGAAAAAGGCGGCGACTTCGGCGGCACCTGGTACTGGAACCGCTATCCGGGCGCGGCCTGCGATGTGGAGTCCTATGTCTACCTGCCGCTCCTCGAGGAGATCGGCTACCTGCCGGTGGAGAAATATTCGCGCGCGCCGGAGATCCTGGCTCACAGCCGCGCCATCGGGCGCCACTTCGATCTCTATGCCAACGCCTGCTTCCAGACCGAAGTCACGCGAATGGACTGGGACGAGCCGGCCTCGCGCTGGGTGATCTCCACCAATCGCGGCGACGCCATCCGCGCCCGTTTCGTGATCATGGCCAACGGTCCGCTGCATCGTCCGAAGCTGCCCGGCATTCCGGGCGTGGAGAGCTTCAAAGGCCACTCATTCCACACCAGCCGCTGGGACTACGACTACACCGGCGGGGATTCGAGCGGCGGCCTCGAGCGCCTCAGGGACAAGCGTGTGGGCGTCATCGGCACCGGGGCCACGGCCGTGCAGTGCGTGCCGCACCTGGCCGCCGCCGCCAAGGAACTCTACGTTTTCCAGCGTACGCCCTCGTCCATCGACGTGCGCGCCAATCGCCCGACCGACCCAGATTGGGTCGCCGGTCTGACGCCCGGCTGGCAGCAGCGGCGGATGGACAATTTCAACATCCTCGTTTCCGGCGGCTTCCAGGAAGAAGACCTGGTCAATGACGGCTGGACGGAGATCATCCGCAACCTGCTGATCCTGGCCAGGCGCAACGAGCGCGCCGGCGACGCCGCTCCCGCCGAGGCCGGCGAGATGCTGGAGATCGCCGATTTCCAGAAGATGAACCAGATCCGCGCGCGAGTGGACGAGCTGGTGCGTGATCCGGCGACGGCGGAGGCGCTGAAGCCCTACTACCGCCAATTCTGCAAACGGCCGTGTTTTCACGACGAATACCTCGACGCGTTCAACCGGCCCAACGTCCACCTGGTGGACACCGCCGGCCGGGGCGTGGAGCGGATCACGGAACATGCCGTGTGGGCCAATGGCCGCGAACACGAGATCGACTGTTTGATCTACGCCACCGGCTTTGAGGTCGGCACCGAATACACCCGACGTTCGGGCTATGAAGTCTACGGCCGGGACGGCGTTTCGCTCACGAAGAGCTGGGCGAACGGCGTGCGCACGCTGCACGGCTTCCATACCCGCGGCTTTCCCAACTGCTTCATCGTCACCCAGACTCAGTCGGGTTTCAGCGTCAACTTCCCCCACATGCTCAATGAGCAGTCCAGGCACCTGGCCTATATCGTCAGCCATTGCCTGGAAACGCAGGTCCGCGCGGCGGAGGTGAGCGCGGAGGCCGAGCAGGCTTGGGTGGACACGATCAAAACCCTGGCGGTCATGCGCGAGAAATTCGCCGCGGAGTGCACGCCCGGCTACTACAACAACGAGGGTAAGCCCAACCCAAAGGCGGTGCAGAACGGCTTCTATGGCGGCGGACCGATCCGGTTCGTCGAAGTGCTCGAGGCCTGGCGCGCGGCCGGCGATTTCCAGGGCCTGGAGCTGACCCGGGCCTGAGGCTCTGCCGCGACCGGGTGGTTAGCTTGACAATACCACCCCCCGGGGCGCGGTATGGCCGCGTCTCGTGGGAGACTGTCATGAAGATCATTGCTTTGGGCGCCGCCGCCGCGCTGGCGCTTTCCACCTCTGCCTCGGCGATGAGCGACGAGCCGGTTCATGGCCTGCGGATCAATCCCCACGGCCTCCTGCCGTGCACGCATGGCCTGCTGCCGTTTGGATACATGACGGAGATAAATACCGGGACGCGCAAGCGCCCTCACATGACCAAGGTCAGTGTGTTCAAGCCGGGCGTACACGATCGGATGACGGTCGGCCTGAGTTTTCAGGCGTCCGCCGCCGGCCATTTCTCCGATGTCGGCAAGATGGTCTTCGACCAGGTCAATATCAGCGGCGTTTGTCGCATTACCGCGGACGGTGAGATCGACACCTCGCCGGGCGGCTCGCCGGTCGTGGACGTCACGATCGGGTTCGATCAGCCGGCCACGTTCGATTGGCCGCCGCCACCACAGGGGCCGCAAGGGCAGCAACTCCGGCCCTACTTCGCGATTCAATCCACGCTGGCCCAGGCCCCGGCCACGTGGTGTTCCTTGACGCCCGGAACCTGGGCGTGGCCGCCGCCCAACGACCAGCCGTCGATCGATCCGGCCGGCCATCTGCGGTTCACGATGCCCAAGAAGGTGGGTCAGACCCTGACCTACCAGCTCTACTATGTGCGCAAGGGCGGCGGCTCGCCCAGGTGCATCGATCCGGACATCATCAATCACTGAACCCGGCGTGGCTTCCAGGCGTCGTCGGCTCAAAAGTCAAGCTTGACAAGGTCAGGCTCAAGGGCGCGGTATGGCGCCGTCCTGGGGGACGGTCATGAAGGCCATTGCTTTGGGCGCCGCCGCCGCGCTGGCGCTTTCCACTTCGACCTCGGCGATGGCGGCCGGCCCGGTTCATGGGCCGCGGATTGGCGCGGCCCCGTGCACGCATGTTCCGCTTGCTGACGGCTACCTCAGCGTCACAAATCTCGGAACGAGGAAGCATCCCCGACTGGGCGTGATCTACGTGGCCGCCGGGGGCGGCGCCAAGGAGCAGATGGCTGAGTTCACCATGCCCGGGCGACCGGGTCAGACCGTGACCTATCAGCTCCACCCCGTATTTCGGTGCTTCACGCGGCCCGATATCATCAATCACTGACCCCTCTCGGCTCGCGCGATGACCGAGCACCCCCAAGTCGAGATCGCCTACTGGGCATTCATCAGCTACTCGAGCGCCGACGCGGCGTGGGCGCGGTGGCTGCAAAAGGCGATCGAGACCTATGAGATTCCGCGCCGGCTGGTTGGCCATGCGACCTGGGCCGGTCCGGCGCCGCGCCGACTGCGGCCGGTTTTTCGCGACCGCACCGAGCTGCCAGCCGACTCCGACCTGACGGCGAAGGTGCGCGAGGCCCTGGCGGCGTCGGCATTCCTGATCGTGATCAGCTCGCCGGACGCGGTCGCTTCGCGCTGGGTGGACGAGGAGATTCGCGTCTTCCGCGAACTCCACGGTGAAAGCCGCATCCTGGCGGTGATCGTCGCCGGCAGCCCGTCGGGTGAATACGAGGATTGTTTCCCC
>DATCEL010000365.1:0-3843 GCA_036510115.1 Caulobacteraceae bacterium | reverse complement strand
CCATGGAGATGTGGCGCGCCTGCCGTCTGGTCATGGATGTCGGCATCCATTGGAAGGGCTGGAGCCGCGACCAGGCGCTCGCCTGCCTGGAGGACAACAGCGCCCTTTCCGAGAAGAACATCCAAAACGAGACCGACCGTTATATCGGCTGGCCCGGGCAGGCGCTCGGCTACAAGATTGGCCAGCTCGAGTTCGAGAAACTGCGCGACAGGGCGCGAGTGGGACTGGGTGCGAAGTTCGACTATCGCACCTTCCACGACGTGGTTTTGGACGAGGGCGCCATGCCGCTCTCGGTGCTTGAAGCGCGGGTGGACGCCTGGCTGGCGGCGCAAGGGCATTGACGGATGAAAGAGGAACGGTCGGCAATATGAAGGTGCGATCCCTCCTCTTCGCCTTGGCCCTGACCGGCGTGGCCGCCACGGCTCATGCCGGCTGTACGCTCTCCAAGTTCGCTGAATTCCCCGTGACCATGGTCGGGCTGACGCCGCTGATCGACGTGAGTGTCAATGGCGCGCCGGCTCGCTTCATCTTGGATAGCGGGGCCACGATCAGCGAAATCACGCCTGCGAAAGCGGCGGAGTTCAAGCTCGCCACCACGCCCCTACCGCCCAGCCTCGCCATGCAGGGCGTGGGTGGATTGGAGTTCATCTCAGCGGCGCGCGTGAGATCGTTCGATATCGCGGGCGCGAAGCTATCGGGCCTGGTGTTTCTGGTCGGCGGCAATGAGTTCCAGTCGGGCGCGGCGGGATTGCTCGGTCAGAATTTTCTTCACTTGGCGGATCAAGAATATGACATGGCGCACGGCGTCGCTCGGCTTTGGAGGGCAGAGGGCTGCGCCGGCGGCGGCCTTGCGTATTGGGCGCCGCAGGGGCCGTATTCGGTTGTCGAGCAGGCGCCAAACGATCACGCCAATTTCCAGGCGGTGGCGGACGCTTACGTCAACGGTGTGAAGATCCGCGTCATGCTGGACACTGGCGCGTCAACGTCGGTGCTTTCGCTCGCGGCGGCCAAGCGCGCGGGCATCGACATCTCCAGCCCGGCCGTAAAGGTCGCGGACGCAATGACCGGCCTTGGCCGGCGCCAGGTGACTTCATGGATCGCGCCCGTCGACAGTTTCAAGTTCGGTGATGAGCAGATCCTTCACACTCACCTTCGCATCGGTGAGTTCTCCGGCCTGGACACGGACATGCTCCTTGGCGAGGACTTTCTGCTCTCACACCGGGTGCTGGTGGCCGATAGTCAAAACAAGATCTATTTCACCTACAACGGCGGCGTGGTGTTCAATCTTACCACAGCGCCGGACGCGAAGGACTCGCCGATCGCCTCGACCGCGGGTGAGGCGCCGCCGGCTGACGCGGCCGGATTCGGCCGCCGCGCCGCCGCCCACGCCGCACGCCGGGAATTCGAGCCGGCGATCGCGGATTTAACCCACGCCATAGAACTCGCGCCGAAGGATCCCGATTGGCTCTTCCAGCGCGGCGTGGTTCGCCTGCGCATCAATCAGTCGACGCTAGCCATGGCTGATTTCACCGCCGCCCTTGGCCTGCGCCCCGACGACGCGGACGCTTTGATGGGAAGGGCGGAGTTGCGGCTGAGAGATCATGACGCGGCGGGAGGGCGCACCGATCTCTCCGCGGCCGACAAGGTCCTGCCGAAGGACGCCGAGAACCGCCTTGGACTGGCGGCCTTGTATGAGCGGGCGGACGCGCGACCGGCCGCGATCGGTCAATACGATCTGTGGATCAAAGCCCATCCAGACGACGCTGGCCTGGGAGAAGCGCTCAACGGCCGCTGCTGGGACCGGGCTCTCCTCGGAACCGAGCTCGACAAGGCCTTGGCGGATTGTCAGGGCGCCCTGCGCCGCGCGCCCGGCTCATGGCTCGCGCTCGACAGTCGCGGCCTCGTGCGCCTGCGTCAGGGAAACTATGATCAGGCGATCACCGACTACGACAGCGCCCTGGCGATCGAACCCAAGAGCGCTTGGTCCCTGTATGGCCGCGGGCTCGCCAAACTGAAAACCGGCCACGCCGAGGAGGCGAAAGCCGACCTTGCGGCCGCCGGGGCAATCGACCCCACTGTTGCCAAAACGGCCGCGAAATACAGTATCGAGCCATGAGCGGGGCAGGGGAAACATGATCCGACACCTCATGGTGGCAGCGCTGGCGCTTCTCGCCGCGCCGCTCGCCGCGCGGGCGGACTGTCAGGTCACGGAGATTCTCGAGCTGCCGGTGGTGATGCAGGGCTTGCGCCCGACCGTGCCGGCGAAGGTCAACGGCGCCGACGCCCGGTTCGTGCTGGACAGCGGCGACTACGAAAGCTGGATTACCGCGTCCGGCGCGACCCGGTTGGGGCTGAAGGCGACCCTGGACATGAGCGACTATCGCATCCAGAGCGCGGGCGGTTCGCCCACGACCACGGTCAAGACATTCACCCTGGGCGGCGTCGTCTTCAAAGGCGTGGCGTTTCAGATCGATGACGACGCGGCCGGCAAGGATATCGACGGTTTCATCGGGCAGAAGCTGCTCAAGGTCGCCGACGTCGACTACGATCTCCACGGCGGAGTCGTCCGCCTGATGCGACCCACGGACTGCGGCGACCAGCCCCTCGCCTATTGGCTGAAGCCCGGCGAGACCTTTGGCGTGGCGGAGCTGACGTCGAGCGGTGTCTTTGGCACCGAGGCGACCGCGACGGCGACGATCAATGGCGTCAAGGTGACGGTCGGCTTCAGCACCGGCGACACTGTTTCCGTCCTCACCCTCGCCGCGGCGAAGCGCGCTGGGATCAGCTTGCATGATCCAGGCGTCGTCACCGCCGGAACCACCACTTCGGGCGGCGATCCGGTGCAAGTCTGGACCGCGCCGATAAAGAGCTTCGAGTTCGCGGGCGAAGCGGTGCGCAACACCAGACTGCGGGTCACGTCCGCTGATATCACCGGCTACGATCTGATACTCGGGACCGATTTCTTTCTCTCTCACCACCTCTATTTCGCTAACGGCCAGCACAAGCTCTACGTGACCTACGCCGGCGGTTCGGTATTCAGCGCCTACAACGAGGGATCGACCTCCGGCCGTCACTGACCCTCACGCCGCCTCGAACACCGCCGCCTCAGGCCCCGTGATCCTCCCCTGCGAAGCGGGGGAGGGGGAGATGGTGAAGGGGTGGAGGGGGCGCTGCCAGAGCGCTGGCGCACGGCCCCTGCCCCCCTCCCCGGCTTCGCCGGTACTCCCCCCGTTTCACGGGTGGAGATCAATCGCTCACGCCGCCTCGAACACCGCCGCCAGGCCCTGGCCACCGCCGATGCACATGGTCTCCAGCCCGAGCTTGCCGTCCCGCCGTTTCAGTTCGCGCAGCAGATTGGCGAGGATGCGACCGCCGGTGGCGCCGATCGGGTGGCCGAGGGAAATGCCTGAGCCGTTGACGTTCAGCTTCTCGCGGTCGTCCCAGCCCCAGGCTTTCAAAACCGCTAAAACCTGGGGTGCGAAGGCTTCGTTGAGCTCGACCAGATCGATGTCGTCCCAGGAAAGCCCCGTCCGGGCGAAGAGGCGCGCCACCGCCGGCGCCGGCCCTATGCCCATCCGCGAGGGCTCGCACCCGGCCGCCGCCCAGGCCACGAACCAGCCCATGGGCTCAAGCTTCAGCTCGGCCAGCTTGTCCTCGGCCACCACCAGACAGGCGGCGGCGGCGTCGTTCTGCTGGCTGGCGTTGCCAGCCGTGACCACCCCGCCTTTTTCCAGCGGTCGCAGCGCCGCCAGGCTCTCGGCGGCGGCGTCGGCGCGGACGCCCTCGTCCTGGCCGAACATCACCGGCTCGCCGCGCTTCTGAGGCACGGCGACCGGCACGGTC
>DATCEL010000364.1:0-8253 GCA_036510115.1 Caulobacteraceae bacterium | reverse complement strand
CGCCTCCAAGGACGTGGTCGAGCAGCGCGAGGCCGTCTCCAGCGATGGAACGCGGATTCCCTATTTTCTCGTCCACCGCCGCGACCTGCTTCTTGATGGTTCGACTCCGACCCTGATGACCGCCTACGGCGGCTTCCAAGTCAGCAACACGCCCTACTATTCGGCCGCCACCGGCAAGCTGTGGCTGGAGCGCGGCGGGGCCTATGTGCTGGCCAATATCCGCGGCGGCGGCGAGTTCGGCCCGGCCTGGCACGACGCCGGCCTGAAGACCAAGCGCCAGATCATCTATGACGACTTCGCCGCAGTGGCGCAGGACCTGATCGCCCGCAAGATCACCAGCGCGCGCCGCTTAGGGATAGAGGGCGGATCAAACGGCGGCCTGCTCATGGGGGTGGAATTCACCCAGCACCCGGCTCTCTACAACGCCGTGGTCATCCAGGTGCCCTTGCTGGATATGATCCGCATTTCGAAGATCGCCGCCGGCGCCTCGTGGGAAGGCGAATATGGCGACGTCAACACCGACCCGGCGGCCATGGCCTTCTGGCTGAAGACCTCGCCTTATCAGAACCTGAAGGCGGGCGTGAAATATCCCGAACCGTTCATTTTCACGACCACCAAGGACGACCGGGTTGGCCCGCAGCACGCGCGCAAATTCGCCGCTCGGATGGAGGAAATGGGCCTGCCTTTCACCTACTGGGAGAACACCGAGGGTGGCCACGCGGCTGGGGCGGACCTGAAGCAGGCGGCGCACACCACGGCCCTGACCATGACCTATCTGACGCAGAAACTGATGGACTGATCGAAGGCATCAGTCGCTTGGTCCCAGGTCGGCCAGACACGCCTCGATCTCCTTCAGGGTGGCCTTCAGATCGGCGACGAGTCGGGCGCTGAGTGGCGTGAAGTCTCGTCCCCGGGCCGGGTTGCGAAGAATTTCGATCTGTCGGCGCACGGTGGCTCGCGCTTCGATGAGCTGTTCGCGCCGTGTCTTCCTGCCGAGCCACATGTGGGCAGTATAGCCGCCCGGCCGCCTATAAATCCGGCCGGACGACCGCCTTGCCGATCACCTGGCGGTCGGCCAGCAGGTCGAACGCCTCGCGCCAGCGTTCCAGCGGCATTTCGGCGTGTACGCGCGGACGCGTCTTGCCCTCTTCGGCCAGACGCCAGATGGCCGCCCGGTCCTCCGCGCCTTTCTCCGGAAATCGCCGACCGTATTCGCCGGCGCGCACGCCCATCACCGAGAAACCCTTGATCAGCGGCAGATTGGCGGCGATCGTCGGAATTCTCCCAGAAGTGAAGCCCACCACCAGCAGACGGCCGTCGAAAGCGATGCACCGCGTGCTCTCGTCGAAGACATCGCCGCCGACCGGATCGTAGATGATGTCGGCCCCGCGTCCGCCGGTGAGCGCCTTTACCGCTTCGCGAAAGCCGCCGCTGATATTGAGGGTCGCCTCGGGCGCATATTCTCGCGCGACAACCGACAGTTTTTCGTCCGACGCCGAAGTGGCGATGACTCTCAACCCCAAGGCTTTGGCGAGATCGACACAGGCGAGACCAACCCCGCCCGCGGCGCCATGAACCAGCACCCACTCGCCGGCCCTCGCCCGCGCCCGTCGGACAAGCGAAACATAGGCGGTGAGATAGGCCGCGCCGTAGGCCGCCGCTTCGCTGAACGACAGCCGCTCTGGCTTGGCGCGCAGCGATGCGGCCGGAGCGGTCACCTGCTCGGCGAAGGCTGGGCCGGCGCCGACGACCGCATCGCCGATCCGCCAATCCTTGACGCAGTCGCCAAGCGCCTCGATCTCGCCCGCCCATTCGAGGCCAGGGATGAACGGCAGCGGCGGTTTGTGTTGGTATTCGCCCCGGGTCATCAACAGATCTGGGAAGTTGACCGCCGCCGCCCTTACCCGAACAAGCACCTCGCCCGGTCCCGGAGTCGGTGTCCCGATTGTCCGAATCTCGCAGCCGCCGTAGCCGGGCGCGAGCCGCTCAACGACCAGAGCTCTCATCAAGCCTGAGGGCCCGACATGGCCTCGCGCGTGAGAGCCGCGATCTCGCGACAGGCCGCGTCCGCGGCCGGGACGACACCGGTCATGGCGGTGAAGGCGTGGGCCAGGGCGTCATAACGCCGATAGCGGGCGGAGACACCCGCGTCGATGAGGCGCCGGGCGTAGGTCTCGCCCTGGTCGAGCAGCGGGTCGAAACCGGCGGCGGCGATCACGGCCGGCGCCAGGCTCGAAAGGTCGCTCGCGCGCACCGGCGAGAGGCGTGGATCCCCCGGCGAATCCTCCGGTCCCATATATTGGCCCATGAACCACTCCATGGTGTCGCGCGAGAGCGGCCAGGCGTCGGCATAGGTGGTCATCGAACCCCCCTCGCCGGCGACATCCAGGGCTGGATAGATGAGGAGCTGCATGACCGGCTGCGCCTCGCCGAGCCGCTTCATCTCCTGACAGATCACGGCGGCGAAATTGCCTCCCATCGAGTCGCCGCCCACCGCGACTCGCCCGTGCGGCGCGCCGAACTGGCCGCCGTTCTCCCGCGCCCAGCGATAGGCGGCCAGCATGTCGTCAAGACCGTCAGGAAAGCGGTATTCGGGAGCGAGCCGATAATTCACGGAAAGCACCGGTCCGCGCGCGATCTTGGCCAGGATGGAGCAGAACGCCTCACAGGTATCGAGATCGCCGATGACGCCGCCGCCAAAATGAGCGAACAGCATCAGCGGCGCTTCCGGATCCTGATCCTCCGGTCGATAGGCGCGGGCCTCGATGGCCTCCTCGGCGCCCGGGACGGTCAAGGGCTCGACCCGAACGCCGCGCTCGACCGGGCCGCCCAGGATCGCGACCATGGCGGTGACGCCGGCCCGAGCCTGTTGTGGGGCCAAGGTCGAGAGCGGCGGCGCACCCTGACTCTGACTGGACAGGAATTGAAGCCGGGGATCCAGGGTGCGGCCACCCTTGTAGACTACGCCGCCGCCGGCCAGGGCGCGCAGGATCGGCGAGGGCGCCGAAAGCAGCAGGCGAAGCTGAAGTTTGCGGAAGGCTGGATCGGCCATCTTGGGCGGCGTCAACCGGCGGTGCGCGGCAGGGCCGGCAGGCCGCCCAGGATCAGGCGCACGACGAATTCGCTGGATCCCTCCACATCGATCGGATCGCGGGCCAGCATGAGATCGCCGATCTCGCGGGCCACGGCGATGCAGCTCGCGGCGAGATAGTCGAGGTCGACCTTGGGCGCGAGGCCCCGATCCATGACGTCTGCGAACACCTGACGCACCTCCTCGAACACCGCCAGGATCTCGGGGGTATTGCGGGCGTGTGGCAGATCTTCGCGCGCCATGCCGATCCCGGGCCACAGGGTCTGTTCCCCGGCGATGAAATCGAAATAGGCCCTGACCGCCGCGCGCAGATAGGATTCGAAGTCGGTGGCCTTGGACGCCTGGGCATGGAGGATGGGACGGAAGCGACGGGCGCCGTCGTCAGCCAGGGCCTCGAACACCTCCTCCTTGGACCGATAGTAGTTGTAGAAGGCGCCGACCGAGAGATTGGTGCGGCGAATGATGTCGCGCACCGTAGCCACGTCGAAGCCGAGTTCGCCGAACACTTCCCGCGCCGCCTGAAGTATGGTCTGCCG
Organism: Caulobacteraceae bacterium; assembly: GCA_036510115.1. Lineage (GTDB taxonomy): Bacteria > Pseudomonadota > Alphaproteobacteria > Caulobacterales > Caulobacteraceae > Acaudatibacter. The sequence continues at coordinate 4,626 of DATCEL010000364.1, read as the reverse complement.
ATTGGCCGCCTTGGTCAGCTCGCGCTTGCCAGGGTGGAGATAGGCTATCTGGCTCATCGCCAATCTCTAGAGCATTGCTGGGCATTGTTGAACCCGGGCCCTCCGCGCGTGAAGCGCGCCCTAGACCGTGCGCTTGGCTCGGTCCCCCTCGTTCGCGCCGCGGATCATGGCGCGAACCTCGGCCCAGCGAGCGTCATCCCATTCGTACAGGCGGGAGAATCCACCGCCACCCGCGTTCCACGCGCCGCCGTCGATGGCGATGGTCTGGCCGTTCACATAGGCCGAAAGCGGATGCAGCAGGTAGACGGCCAGATTGGCCAATTCGCGCATCTCGCCCACCCGGCCCATGGGATTGCCGCTCTGGTTGCCGAAGTTGCCGCCGGCGCCGGGGTTGAGGCGAGCGCTGGCGCCCTCGGTCGGGAAGGGTCCGGGCGCGATGGCGTTGAAGCGGATGCCCTTGTGGCCCCATTCGACCGCCAGGGATTGGGTCATGACGTTGAGGCCCGCTTTTGACATGGCCGAAGGAACCGTGAACGGGCCGCCGCTCCACACCCAGGTGGTCAGGATCGAGACCACCGAGGCCTTCCGACCCTCGGCGATCCAGCGCTTGCCGCAGTCGAGGGTGACGAAGAACGAGCCGCGGAAGACGATGTTGGCGATGGCGTCGAAAGCGCGGGGGGAAAGATCCTCGGTGCGGCTGATGAAATTGCCGGCGGCGTTGTTGATCAGACCGGTGAGCGCGCCTCCGTCCGACCACACCTGGTCCAGCATGTCGCCGATCGCCTCGGGTACGCGGATATCGCAGGCGATGGGAACGACCTTGCCGCCGTGCGCATCGGTCAGCTCTTTGGCCGTGGCCTCCAGCACTCCGCCGCGCCGCCCGCAGATATAGACCTCCGCGCCGAGCATCAGCAGCGCCTCCGCCATCACCTTTCCCAGACCCGTTCCGCCGCCGGTAATCAGGATGCGCTCGCCCTTCATCAGACCGGGCCGGAACATCAGATCGTCAGGCGTCATGGCGCGTCTCCGGGTTGAACCCTGCGCATCGAAGGGCGCCTAAGCCAGGGCCGTCAAGCGCCCAGTCGCTCGATCATGGCCATGGCGCCGGCGGGCGCGCGCGGTTTGCCGCCGCTGATGAAGAAGGCGAAGACGTCTCGCGCGCGCCGCTCTGTTCTTGGCGCCGGGGCCACCAGGGGTAGATCATCGGGCGCCCCGCCCTCGGCCCAGGCCCGCAAACGCCCGGCCCAGGCGTCGAGCGCGCCCGGCTCGTAGCAGGTGGGCGTCTCCTCCCGCCCTCGCATCAGGCGCGCATAGACAAAATCGGCTGTGACATCGGCGATCAGCGGGTAAACCTCATGGTCGGCGGCGCAGATGGCCACGCCGCGCTCGCGGCATAGATCGACGAATTTCGTATCCCGGAAGCTGTCGTGCCTCACCTCCACGCTGTGCCTGAGCCCCCGCCCCGCCAATAACGCTGGCAACAGATCCAGGAAGGCGGCGAAATCGTCGCGATCGAATTTCTTGGTGTTGGCGAACTGCCACGAGATCGGACCCAGGCGGTCGCCCAGTTCGGCTATTCCCTGGGCGAAGAACCGGCCGACGGATTCGCCGGCCTCGGCCAGCACGCGCCGGTTGGTGCAGAACCGCGACGCCTTAAGCGAGAACACGAACCCGTCCGGCGTCTGCGCCGCCCATTTGGCGAAGGTGGCGGGCGAAAAGCCGGAATAGTAGGTGCCGTTGACCTCGATGGCGGTAAGCTTGCGGCTCGCGTAGGCCAACTCGTCCTTCTGGCGCACGTCCTTGGGATAAAATTCGCCGCGCCACGGCGGAAAGGTCCACCCGCCAATTCCGACCCGGATCGCGCCAGCCATCGCCGCCTCCCGCCTGCCTCGTCTAACTCAGCGTTAATTTGACACTGTTCACTTCGCCAATGAAATGTCTTCAAAATACGGGTATGCCGGCCCGGCCGCGACGTTCGAGCCTGCTCGCGCGGGACACTGGGGGGCTTGCCGCGAGATCGATGCACCCATGAGACGCCTTGCGATACTGATCCTGCTGGCGGGGAGCCTGGCCGCTTGCCAAACCACCCGCGCGCCGCCGACCATCGTCATGCCCGCCGGCTATGACGGGACGGGCGCCGGCGCGTCGCTGAGCCCCGCCCAGCTCGACCGCTGGTGGCTGCTGTTCAAGGATCCGCAACTCGACGCCCTCGAGAACGACGCCTTCGCCCTGAGCCCCGACGCCCGCACCGCTGAGGCGCGCGTGCTGGAGGCCCGCGCCGTGCGCGGATCGGCGATCGATCAGACGCTGCCCACCGGGAACATCCAGGCCAACGCCAGCCACCAACGCGCCTACAATATCGGGGCGGCATCCAACTCCCTGTTTCCCATCGGCGGCAACACCGACACGGAGCAGGCCAACTTCGACGTTTCGTGGGAACTGGATCTGTTCGGCCGACTGGCCGAGAAGCGGCGCATCGCCAAGGCGAATTTCGCGGCGGCGCGGTTCAATATCGAGGGCGTGCGCGCGAGCCTCGCTGCCAGCGTGGCCGACAACTATTTCCAGGCGCGGGGGCTGGCCATTCAACTGGTCGATGCGAAGGAAAATGCGCGCATCGAAACCGAGCTGCAGAAGGTGGCGCAGGAGAAATCAGACATTGGGCTGGGCGCCCGATTGGACGCCGACCGCGTGGCGGGGGATCTTTCTCAGGCCAACGCCCAGGTGGAAAGCCTTCAGGCCCAGCTGCACACGGCGCGGCGGCAGCTGCTGATCCTGGTCGGCCGCCCGTTCGAACCCACGGCGAACCTGCCGGTTGACGCGGAGGCCTACGCACCTCCCGCCACGCCGGCGGCGATTCCCGGCGACCTGCTGGAGCGTCGCCCGGACGTGCGCGAAACCGAGGCGCAATTTCGTTCGGAAGCGGGCACGGCCAAGCTCGCGCATTTGGCGATCTTCCCCACCTTCACGCTCCTGCCCGGGCTGGGCGCTTCCAACGTCACCTCGCCGGGCGTGGCCTTCATTCCGCCGTCTATGCTGATCCCTCAACAACAGACCACCAGCCTCGGCTTCTGGTCGCTGGGCGCCGGCGTGAGCGTTCCGGTGCTCAATATCCCGCGCCTGCTCAACGACGCCAAGGCCGAGGATGCGCGCACCGAACAGGCGGCCATCACCTACGAAAAGACGGTGCAGACCGCCTATGGCGAAGCTGAGAACGCACTGGTCACCCTGGCCGCCAGCGAACGGGGCGCGGCGTTGTTGCAGGCGGGCGAGGCGCGCGCTCGCGAGGCTTCCGACGGGGCCCAGCGCCTCTACGCCATGGGCCTGGATGACATCACCACGGCCCTCAGCGCCGAACAATCCTGGCGCACGACCCGCTCGGCCCTCACCGCCGCGCGCGTGCAAGCGTTGCGGCAGGCGGTGGCGACCTATAAGGCGCTCGGCGGCGGCTGGGCCTATGCAGCTTCCACCGCCAGGAACCCATGATGCTCCGTCTCTCCTCTTCCCTACGGTCCTGGATCGCCGGCGCGTTCGTCGGCGCGCTCGCCTTTGGTCTCGCCGGCTGCGCGAAGAAGGTCGGCGAGAGCGCCAAGGAACAGGCCAGGGCCGTCAGCGTGGTGTGGGTCGAGCCGCGGGAAATCCAGGGCGGTCTGGCGGCGTCCGGCGTGCTCGTTCCGCGCGAGGATGTGGCCATCCTCCCTCAGTTGTCCGGCTATCGGGTCGCTAAGGTGCTGGTCGATGCGGGAACCTGGGTCAAGGCGGGACAGCCTCTCGTCCAGCTCGACGACATCCTGCTCCACGCCCAACTGGCGCAGCAGAACGCCTTGGCCGCCCAGCAGAAGGCGTTGGCCGATCAGGCCGACGAGCAGGCCGCGCGCGTCAAGGGCCTGGACAACCAAGGCTTGTTGTCCAAAGAACAGATCGACCAGCGCCGGTTCGCGGCCAAGGCCGCCCGCGCCCAGGCCCAGGCTCAGCAGGCCGCCGCCGCCGACATTCGCACCCGCGAGGCGCTCACCGTGGTGCGCTCGCCCTTCAGCGGTCTGGTGATCGAGCGCAACGTCCGGTTTGGCGACGTGACCGGTGGGACCACCCCCCTGTTCCGTATTGCCCGGGACGGCGTCGTCGAACTGGCGGCGGATGTCAGCGAGGACGCCCTGGGCAAGGTCCACACGGGCGATAGGGCGCTCGTCACCCTGGCCGACGGGACTGAGGTCAATGGCGTGGTGCGACTGATCAGTCCGGCCATCGACGTCGCGACCAAGCTCGGCAAGGTGCGCATCACCCTGCCCGTGCGCCCGGACGTGCGCTCCGGCGGCTTCGCCAAGGCTTCGTTCCTCGGTTTCACGCACTCGGCCAGCGCCGTGCCGGAAACAGCGGTGCGCTATGACGCCGAGGGGGCCTCGGTGATGGTCGTCGATGGGCAAGACCGCGTGCAACGCATTCCGGTCACCACTGGCCAGCGCGGCGGGGGATTCGTTGAACTGATTTCCGGTCCCCCGATCGGCTCGCGGGTGGTGGAGAAGGCCGGCGCCATGCTTGTCCCCGGCGACTTTGTGCGTCCGGCGCCGCCGTCGTGAACGAACCGACGCCTCAACTGCGCATCTCGGCGTGGGCGATTCGCAATCCGAT
>DATCEL010000363.1:0-2245 GCA_036510115.1 Caulobacteraceae bacterium | reverse complement strand
AAATGAACGTGATCGAGGAACTGGAAAAAGAAGAGGCCGCGCGTCTCACCGACGGCAAGAAGATCCCCGCCTTCCAACCGGGCGACACCGTGCGGGTCAACGTCAAGATCAAGGAAGGCGAGCGCGAGCGCGTCCAGGCCTATGAAGGGGTGGTCATCGCCCGTTCGGGTCACGGCCTCCAGGAGAGCTTCACGGTGCGCAAGATCAGCTTCGGCGAAGGCGTCGAGCGCGTGTTCCCGGTGCTCTCGCCGATGATCGAGTCGATCGAGGTCAAGCGCCGCGGCGCCGTGCGCCGGGCCAAGCTCTATTATCTGCGCGACCGCCGCGGCAAGTCCGCCCGCATCGCTGAACGCGCCGGCCGTACTGACGGCGAAGTCAAGGAATAGAGCGCGAAACCCCGCGCCTTTCTCAAGCGGTTTCTCCGACGACAGCAAGCAGGCCGGTTCGCGGAATCGCGCCTATAGTGCCTCATGCCGATCCGCCGCCTTCCGCCTGAGCTGATCAACCGCATCGCCGCCGGCGAGGTGGTCGAACGCCCGGCGAGCGCGGTCAAGGAGCTGATCGATAACGCCCTCGACGCCGGCGCCACCCGGATCGAGGTTCAGGTCGATGGTGGCGGCCTCGCCCGTATCCTGATCGCCGACGATGGCGCGGGCCTGGCGAGAGCCGAACTTGCCTTGGCCCTTGAGCGCCACGCGACGTCCAAGCTCAGCCCCGCCGCCGACGGCGCCTTTGATCTGTTGCGGATTTCCACCCTCGGCTTCCGCGGCGAGGCGCTGCCCTCGATCGGTTCGGTGGCCAGACTCTCCATCGCGTCCCGCTCCGCCGGCCAGAGCGAGGCCTTCGCCATCCGGGTGGACGGCGGGGCGGTGGGCGAAACCGGCCCCTCGGCGTTCTCGGGTCCGCACGGCGCGAGGGTCGAGGTGCGCGATCTCTTCTACGCCACGCCGGCCAGGCTCAAGTTCATGAAATCCGAGCGCGCCGAGGCCATGGCCATCGGCGAAGAGGTCAAGCGCGCGGCCATGGCCAATCCCGCCGTCGCCTTCAGCCTCGATATCGACGGCCGCCGGACGCTCCGCCTCGATGCCGAGACCGCCGACGAGGCCGGCCGGCTGGCCAGGCTTTCCGCGGTCCTCGGGCGCGATTTCGCCGCCAACGCTTTGGCCATCGATCAGGCGCGCGAGGGCGTGCGCCTCACGGGCTTCGCCGGCCTGCCGACCTACAACCGCGGCAACGCCGCCCAGCAATATCTGTTCGTGAACGGCCGGCCGGTGCGTGACAAGCTGCTGCACGGCGCGTTGCGGGCAGCCTATGCTGACTTCCTGGCCCGCGACCGCCATCCGGCTGCGGCGCTCTATCTTTCGCTCGATAGCGCCGAGGTGGATGTCAACGTTCATCCGGCCAAGGCGGAGGTCAGGTTCCGCGATCCCGGACTGGTGCGCGGCCTGGTTATCGGCGCCCTGCGTCATGCTTTGGCCGGCGCCGGCCATCGCGCCTCGACCACGGTCGCGGCGGCCGCTCTCGGCAGTTTCCGGCCCGCCTATGACGCGGGGCCTTCCCCCGCCGGCTATTCGGCCTGGCGCTCGGGCGGCTGGTCGCCATCGCTGCCAGGCGTGGCGGGCGTCTCGGCCCGCGCCGAGCCCGATTTCGTCTTCGACCATCCGGGTGAGCCCGCTACGGAGCCAAACGATTTCCCGCTGGGCGCGGCCAGAGCACAGGTGCATGAAACCTATATCGTCGCCCAGACCCGCGACGGGGTGGTGATCGTCGACCAGCACGCCGCCCACGAACGCCTCGTCTACGAAACCATGAAAGCTCAGATGGCCGCCGGTGGGGTCGCCCGCCAGGTTCTGCTTCTGCCCGAAGTGGTGGAATTGGACCCGGCCGAGGCCGAGCGCGTCGCCGCGCGCGCCGAGGAGCTGGCATCCCTGGGGCTGATCATCGAGCCGTTCGGCCCGGGCGCGGTCCTGGTGCGCGAAACGCCGGCTCTGTTGGGCGAGGTGGACGCCACCGCCCTAGTCCGCGACATCGCCGACGATCTAACCGAGCACGGCGCGGCCCTGGCCCTTGCCGAGCGCCTGGCGGATGTCTGCTCGACACTGGCCTGTCACGGCTCGGTGCGCGCGGGCCGGCGGCTGACCGCCGGCGAGATGAACGCGCTCCTGCGCCAGATGGAAGCGACGCCGCACTCCGGCCAATGCAATCACGGCCGACCGACCTACGTCGAACTGAAACTCGCCGATAT
>DATCEL010000362.1:0-2027 GCA_036510115.1 Caulobacteraceae bacterium | reverse complement strand
CAGGACCTTCAGGACCACCTCGCCCTCGGCAATGAAGCCGCCTCGCCGCCCCTCCACATCGCGATCGCGCACGTCGCGAAACGGGGCGATGCGCGGGTCCAGCGGATCGGTGATTGAGATGATCAAGGAATTGGTCGCTCGTGGCCGAGGCTGAGTTATAACCGGCGCCGGGATCCCTCAAGGTAAGGAACGCATAGCCATGTCTTTGGCCGCGATCAAATTCGAGGTGGCGCGATTCCTGGCCCAGGCCAGGGAGCATGTGCACGACGCGGAGCGGACGCTGGCGAGCGGCAACGACGCCGAAAAGATCAAGGCCGCCGGCCAGCTGGAGTTTTACAAATCGCAGCAGGCGGCGTTCGAGGAGCGCCTGAGGCAACTCGACCACTGCGAGGACAACCTGCTGGAGAACGTGATCCAGGGGATCAGGAAGGAGTGGCTGATCCAGAAGGAGATGTTCGAGGAATGGAGCCACGGCGCGCGGCTCTAAACTTCCTCCACGGCCTCTGAAGGCGCATCCAGCGCCGCCGCCACGGCGTCGTCGACGCGATCGAGCCATACGAATTCCAGCTTGTCGCGCGCCTCCTGGGGGATCTCCTCGTAGTCGGGTCGGTTGCGGGCGGGAAGCATGACGCGAGCGAGACCCGCCGCGGCGGCGGCGACGACCTTTTCCTTGATCCCGCCCACGGGCAGAACCAGGCCCCGCAGGCTGATCTCGCCGGTCATGGCGGTGTCGCTGCGCACCGTGCGACCGGTCAGCAGGGAGGCCAGGGCGATGAACATGGCCACCCCGGCGCTGGGGCCATCCTTGGGCGTCGCGCCGGCGGGCACATGGACGTGGATGTCGCTCTTGTCGAACAGATCCTGCTCGATCCCCAGCGCCCCGGCCCCGGTCTTCACCAAGCTCAGGGCTGCCTGGGCGCTCTCGCGCATGACGTCGCCGAGCTGACCGGTGAGGATAAGCTTGCCGTGGCCCGGCATTCTGGCGGCCTCGATGAAGAGGATATCGCCGCCCACCGGCGTCCAGGCCAAGCCCGTCGCCACGCCCGGCACGCTGGTGCGCATGGCGACCTCGCTCTCGAAGCGCGGGGGACCCAGGATATCGTGCAGTTCGGCGGGCGTCACGGCGACGTGGGTGGCGGCGCCCTCGGCGATCTTCACCGCGACGTGGCGCAGGGTCCGGCCAATCTCGCGCTCGAGATTGCGCACGCCCGCCTCGCGCGTGTAGGCGGCGATGATTTCCCGCAGTGCGGCGTCGTCGATCTGCGCCTGATCGGGCTTGAGGCCATTGGCCTCGAGTTGGCGGCGGACCAGATAACGTTTGGCGATCTGAAGCTTCTCGCCGGGCGTGTAGCCGGGCAGGCTGATGATCTCCATGCGGTCGCGCACCGGGCCTGGAATGGTGTCGAGCATGTTGGCGGTGGTGATGAACACCACGCGGGAAAGATCGAAGGGGACGGCCAGATAGTTGTCGCGGAACGTGGCGTTCTGTTCCGGATCGAGCACCTCGAGCATGGCCGAGGAGGGGTCGCCGTGCATCCCCGATCCCAGCTTGTCGATCTCGTCGAGCATCATCACGCAGTCGCGCGAACCGGCCCGGCGGATGGCCTGGATAATATTGCCCGGCAGGGCGCCGACGTAGGTGCGGCGGTGGCCGCGGATTTCCGCTTCGTCATGGACGCCGCCCAGGCTGATGCGCACGAACTTGCGGCCCATGGCCCGGGCGGTGGATTGGCCAAGCGAGGTCTTGCCCACCCCCGGCGGCCCCACGAAGCAGAGGATGGGCGCCTTGCCCTCGGGGGCGAGTTTGCGCACCGCCAGATATTCGACGATGCGGGTCTTGATCTTCTGAAGGCCGTAGTGATCCTCGTCGAGGATGCGGCGCGCCTCGGCGATATCGATGGGCGCGGGCGTCGGTGGCGCCCAGGGCAGCTCCACCAGCCAGTCCAGATAGGTGCGGATCATGCCGTATTCGGCCGCCGCGTCGGGGGTGCGCTTGAGGCGTCCGAGCTCCTTGCGCGCCTGGGTTT
>DATCEL010000361.1:0-3131 GCA_036510115.1 Caulobacteraceae bacterium | reverse complement strand
CATCCCCGGGGGCCAGCACCTCGCCGCCTCGGGCCAGGCGCGCGGGCCAATAGGTGAAGCGGTCGGTCGCATCGCCCGGGCCGACGATGAGGCCCGGGCGGATGATGGTCGCGGCCGCGCCGAACTGACGTCGCGCCTCACCCTCGCTGATGGCCTTGAGCGGCCCATACAGACCGCCGATGTCCGCCTTCAGGGTCGCCGTGGTCTCGGCCATGGCGTCCTTGCCGGCGTAGGGGGCCAGGGGGGCGGTTTCGTCGGCGGGCGTGTCGTTGGCGGCGTAGACCGAGATCGTCGAGATGAAGATGTATTGGCCGACCTTGCCGTTCAGCGCGGCGCCGGCGTCGCGCACCCAGGAGGGCAGGGTGGTGGGGTTGTCGATGGCGACATCCCAGGTCCGGCCGGCGAGCGCCTTGAGGTCGCCGGTGCTGCGGTCACCGATCAGCTCCTCGACCGGGGCCGGCCACGATTCCGCTTGCCGGCCGCGGTTGAACAGGGTCACCGAGTGGCCGCGTGAGAGGGCGTAACGCACCTGATGGGGCCCGATAAAGCCCGTGCCACCGAGGATCAGGATGCGGAGTTTGTGTCTCGGCGCCGCGGCCACGGTCAACGGTCGGGACAAGGTCCAGGCCATGGCGGCGACGGAACCCGTTGCGAACAGGCGGCGGTCGAGGCGCATCCGGAACTCCAGGCGCATGAAGGCCCAGTCTGCCCCCAAATGGCCCGAGGCGCCACGTCAGGTCCTGCCGAAATCCATCGGAGGGCGTCTGCCGCCCCGTTGCGGGGGCGGCGGTTCGGGCTTGGCCTCGGCAGGCTGTGGGGGCCGTCCCCAAAGATCGGGCGGGGCCACGGGCGCCGGGATCTCGTGGGTGAGGCAGACGAAGCGCTCCAGAATGAGTGCGAAGAGAGCCGGGATCAGGGCTGCGTAGGCGCATTGCGTGCGCGAAACCCCGACCCCGAATGGAAGCCAGATTTCCTTCAGCCCGATCCGGGTCAGTTCGTCGGCGAACAAGCCGATGGCGACCAGGAGCGCGGTGAGGGCCGCCCCGACGCCCGCCCAGGTTCTGTTCCGCCCCAGACCCTCGCCCAGGACGAGAATGTAGAGCGCGGCCAGGACCAGCCTCAAGACGAGGACGGCGTGGCTGAAAAGGCCATGCGAGGGGCTGTCGGGTTCAAACCACGGCAAGGCGCCGAGCGCGACGGCCATGTAGAGCCCGGTGACACCAGCCAGAACGATGATCAGCACCGGGGTGATCCAGTTCGCGGCTTTTCCGTCCAGCCACAGCCGCCATGCGTAGATCCACGACGCGAGAGCGAGCGGCGCCAGGATAACCTGGCGCAGGACGTCATAGGTGTGCAGGCTCTCCACCTGCATCCAGAAAAACCAGACCTGATTGGCGCGGCTGGCGGCGGTCAGAACCAGCGCCGCGCACAGCCACGGATAGGCCATATTAGCGGGACGCGCGAAGATCAGGCCGACGGCCATGCAGGCGAGCACGAGGAAGCCGACCGGCTCAACCGCGTCGACGACATAGCCTTCGAAAGCCTTCAGGCATTGACCCAGGTAGATCGCCCTCACCTCGTCTAGCCGGCCGATGACCGGCGCCACGCGCAGGCCGCCGCCTTCGCCGGCCGCCATCGCCGCGGGCGTCCACACCCGCAGCGCGACGATGACGCTCCGGCGCTTGGCTTTAGTTTTGGCTTTGGCAGCGCCCGTGGCAATGGTTGGCGCCAACGGCAGAGGGAAGAGGCGCGGCTGATCGACGCGGACGGTGGGTTCGGCGCCTTCCCGGAATTCGCCGGTCCCGCCCAAGAGCTTGCCATCGACGAAGAGCTGGTAGACCCCGTCGACGATGGTCGGGCCGGCGACGGCCAGGGGCGTCGGGCCAGTGCTGATCAAGGGAACGCGCAGGCGATACCAGGCGAAGCCGGCGTAGCCCTTGTGTCCGCGCGCGCGCCAGCCTGGGGCGTCGCCTTTCACGCCGACGGCGGCGTTGTGGGCGCCGACGGTCGGCGTCAGGTCGACGCTCTCCCACGCCGTGTCTTTGAAGGTCGGATCGGCCCAGGCGGGATCATCGCCGGTTCTGAACTTCCACGGACCGTTGAGCACGATGACCGACTGGACGAGATGGATGGTCTTGCTTGCGGCTGTTTTGTGCGCGGTCGTCTTGGCGATCGCCTGGCCGCCCAGGCATCCGACAAACGTCAGCAGGGCCAGCCAAAGCAAAAGGCTTGCGTTCGAACGCGCGTCCGGTCGCGATAGCCGCACCGACTTCCCCCGAGCAGCCAAGCGCCCAACGCATCATACGCTACAGAAATCACCGTTACGGCGCGTCCTGATGCCGCAACCTTACTGTTCCAGGATTTCGCGCGCCGTGCGGGCGAGGAGCCTGGCGCCCCCATTGTCGGGCGCGGCGCTAGAATTGCCGATGCCGTCGAGATGACGTTTGAACACGCCCTGGCCGATGGATGCAAGGCGGAACAAAGAAAAGGCCAGGTAGAAGGCGAAGTCATCAACGTTTCGTCGCCCCGTCCGGGCGCAATAGTCGGCGATATACTGAAGCTCGTTGGGAATTCCCGTGGCGTCGAAATCCACGTCCATCAGCGTCCCCCAACTTTCCGAAGTCGAATGGTAGAGGATGCAGTTGTAGGCCAGGTCCGCGAGCGGGTGGCCGAGGGTGGAAAGCTCCCAGTCGAGTACGGCGATGACCCTGGGTTCGGTCAGATGGAACATGACGTTCTCCGGCCGATAGTCGCCGTGGACGATGGCCACCGTATCATCGTCGGGGATGCGGGACGGCAGGGTCTCGATCAGCCGCTCCATGTCGACGATGTCTTCGGTCTGGGCGCCGCGATACTGGCGCGTCCAGCGGCCGATCTGGCGCTCGAAGTAGTTGCCCGGGCGGCCGTAGTCGGCCAGGCCCGCGGCCCGCCAATCCACCTGATGCAGCCGCGCCAAGGTCGCGTTCAGGTCGTCGTAGAGCGCGCTCCGCTCGGCCTTCGTCGCCCCCGGCATGCGCGCGTCGCGGAAGATGCGGCCCTCCAGGAAGTCCATCACATAGAAGGCCGTGCCGATGACGGCCTCATCCTCGCACAGGGCGCGCATGACCGGGACGGGAAAACCGACGCTGCCC
>DATCEL010000360.1:0-2031 GCA_036510115.1 Caulobacteraceae bacterium | reverse complement strand
GCCGAGGCCCTCGATCGCCACCAGCGCCGCCACGGTCTCGGGAAAGACTCCGGCGTAGCGCAGGGCGATCGAGCCGCCGAGCGAATGGGCGACGATCTTCACCGGGCCAAGCGCCAACTGCCGGATCAGTTGGGCCAGGTCATAGACGAAGGCCATCATCGAATAGTCGCCGCTGGGCGAATAGGCGGAATCGCCATGGCCGCGCAGGTCGGGCGCGATGATATGGAAATCGCGGCGAAGATCGGCCGCCACCCAGTCCCAGTTGCGGCAGTGGTCCTGACCGCCGTGGACGAGGATCAGCGGCGGCGCGTCGGCATTGCCCCAATCGACGTAATGCAGGCGCAGCCTCTGCGACATGAAGCTGTGCGACGTGGGACCTATGGGGTCGTTCATTGGGATCTCATCGACCGCGGTCGCTGGCGTCGTCAAGCCGGCGCCCCTCTTCCGCGGGCGAGCGCCCTAGGCCGCGACCGTATTGCGGGTTTCCACGCGCGTCGGCAGATCGGTGTAGCCGTGGATGAAGCTCGAGTAGACGCGCTTAGGTTCGCCGATCACCTCGACCCTCGGGAAGCGTCGCAGGATTTCCTCCCAGATGATCTTGAGCTGCAGCTCGGCCAGGCGATTGCCCACGCAGCGGTGGATACCGAAGCCGAACGAAAGGTGCTGGCGGGGCCGTTCGCGCTCGATGTTGTAGCGGTTGGGCTCATGGATCACCTCATCGTCGCGGTTGCCGGAGATGTACCACATCAGCAGCTTCTCGCCGGCCTTGAGGTCCTTGTCGCGGATGGTGAAATCTTGCTTCAGGGTACGGCGCATATAGGCCAGCGGCGTCTGCCAGCGGATGGTCTCGGAGACCATGGCCGGGATGAGCCCGTGGTTGTCGCGCAGCTTTTGGTACTGATCGGGATTCTGGTTGAGCGCGAAAATGCTGCCCGAGATGGTGTTGCGCGTGGTGTCGTTGCCGCCGACGATCAGGAGGATCAAATTGCCCAGATACTCCATGCGGTCCATGTCCTTGGTGCTCTCCCCATGGCAGAGCATGGAGATGAGGTCGTTCTTCGGCGGCGCGTTGATCCGTTCGTTCCACAACCGCAGGAAATAGTCGGCGCACTCGAACAGTTCGGCGCGGCGATCTTCTTCGGTCTCCACCAGGCCATTCTCACCGATCGGCGTGGTGGCGACGTCAGACCAGCGGGTCAGCTTGCGCCGGTCTTCCCAGGGAAAATCGAACAAGGTCGCCAGGGTCATGGTGGTCAGTTCGATCGACACCTTGTCGACCCAGTTGAATTCCTCGCCGATGGGAATGTCGTCGAGGATTTCCGACGCCCGCTCGCGGATGATCGGCTCGAGGTTCATCAGATTGTCCGGGCTGACGATCGGGCTCACCGTCTTGCGCTGGGCGTCGTGCTTGGGCGGATCCATGGCGATGAACATCGGCAAGCGGAAATCGTCCTCGGGATCGAAGATGGTGATCGCCGGCTCGGAGGAGAAAACCTGATGGTTGGTCTCCACGCTCATGATGTCGTTGTACTTGGTGATTGACCAGTAGGGTCCGGTCTCGAACTCCTCGTCGACGGCGAAATGCACCGGGTTCTCCGCCCGCAGGCGCTCAAAATAGGGCCACAGGGTGTCGTCGCGGAACAAGGTGGGGTCGGCCGGCTTTATTTCTTCAATCGGCATGGAATAGGCGCGTTCGCGCGCCGCCCGCCGGATATCATTGCCCGCGTCGTCCACGATCATCTCTCCCTCAATTAGGAAATTCACTGACGGCGGCGTCATCTTTGCCCCCGTGCTGAACCGGCGGCAAGCCACTTCCTGATCGCTGTTCATATTTGGCGTTGGCGGCGATCGGGCATGGTGCGGCAACAGACCGCGCTGACCTCCTCGCCGTCATCTTCTAGAGTCCCTCCCAGCCGGCATTGGAATTGGCTTGTCTTTAAGAGCGTTCGATTCGCCGCGTGGTGTTTGTGTGTTCATGTGTGGGGTGGCGATGAAAAGCGTTTTGTTGGCCGCGATGGCGGCCGTGGCCTT
>DATCEL010000359.1:0-3359 GCA_036510115.1 Caulobacteraceae bacterium | reverse complement strand
TCTTGGCCGGCCTTGCGCGCGTCAGCGCGTTTCAGGATATCCAGGAACTCGTCAGGCACCGGTTCGTTAACAACCTGGTCGAACATCTGACGGAGTTTGACGCCGATCGCCTGCTGACGCAGTCGAGCGTCATCGAGCGCGAATGGACGTTGGGGCGACGTCTTCTTGGCCATTTGCAGGACAATGCCCCCCTCCGGCGCCGAAGGCCACCGCTCGAATGCCGATTTCACGTCATGTCACCTTGCGCACGGGACGCCAAACGTCTCGACTGGGGAGCGGTTCCCTCGCGACGAGCCCTTCGCGGCGGTTTATCAGATCGACGCCGCGTCTTCGGGGAACTCTGCTAAGAGTTTCGCGTTGGGCAGACGCGGCGGAATGCAAATTTGAGCGCTGTGTTTTCGCGCGCGTGTCCGCGGGAGGGATAATGAGCCTTTCGACCAGACTTTCGCCCCATCTTCCTTACATCCGACGCTATGCCCGCGCGCTGACCGGCGACCAGGCCACGGGCGACGCCTATGTCCGCGCTTCGCTCGAGGCGCTCGCCGCCGGAGGCCAGGCGCTGAACGACGCCATGCCGCCACGGGCGGCGCTCTACCAGGTCTTCCACGCTGTCTGGCAGTCGACCGGCGCCAAGTTGGAGACCCACGACACCGAGGGCGCGGCGGCCACGCCGAGCGAGCGCCTGTTGCGCATTTCGCCTCGTTCGCGCCAGGCGTTTTTGCTCACCGCTGTCGAAGGTTTCAGCCCGTCGGAAGCCGCGCAGATTCTGTGCGTCAGCACCACCGAGGTCGAAAAGCTGATCGCCGATGCGCAGGTCGATATCGACGCCGAACTGGCCACGGATATCCTGATCATCGAGGACGAACCGGTCATCGCCGCCGACATCGCCGATCTGGTGCGTGAGCTTGGCCACAATGTCACGCATATCGCCACCACCCGCGCCGAGGCGGCCGAGGCGGCGAAGAAGGACGCGCCAGGCTTGGTGTTGGCCGACATTCAGCTTGCCGACGGCTCCTCGGGGATAGACGCGGTGCGCGACATTCTCCACGACCTCTACACCCCGGTGATCTTCATCACCGCCTTCCCAGAGCGGCTGCTGACCGGCGAGCGTCCGGAGCCGACGTTCCTGATCACCAAACCTTTCCAGCCCGAGACGGTGAAGGCGGCGATCGGCCAGGCTCTGTTCTTCCATCCGCGGAACCGCGTCCCGGCCTGAAGACGGACCGCGCCCAGGCGGTCAGCGGGCGTTCGATCCAGCGGTGGCAGGCGAGGGCGGCCGCGACCGAGGTCGCGATAGCCGTGGGATAAAAGAGCCAGGCAGGGGCCGCGCCGAGCACGTGGCCAACCAAAGCCTCGGCGGGCTCATGGATGAGGTAGAGGGCGTAGGAGGCGTCGCCCAGGGCCGCCAGGGCGAGCAGTCTCGGCGTCCCGCCATCGTCTTCCACCGCCAAGGCGCCGGCGACGATCAGGGCCGCGGGAATTCCCCAGATAAACGGCCGCCAGAACTCACTGAACAATCCCAGCATGGCCGGAAGCGCCAGGGCCGCGATGCCCAGGGCGATCAGGCCCCAGCCGCCGCGTCGGCCGGGCAGGGCGCCCATCTCCGCCAGATTGGCGATCGCCACCCCGGCGGCGAACTGGAACAGCATCGGGTTGGCGCCCAGGATGTAGATCGGATCGTCGAGAATGAATCCCGCCGCCACGATCAGGAACAGGCCGCCGCAGACGAAGGCCGCCTGGCGACGTCTCGGGGCGAACAAGGCGGCGGCGAACACCAGATAGAAGATCGCCTCATAGTTTAGCGACCAGCCGGGGGCGAGGAGTGGGAAGGGCAAACCCTTCGGATCGAGATGGGGAATGAAGGCCAGAGAGAGAAACACGTGGCCGACCGCCGGGTGAATGTTGGCGAGGACCATCGGCCAGGCTAGCGCCACGCCGGTCATCGCCAAGGTCACCAGCCAATAGAATGGGGCCACGCGGGTGAAGCGCCGCCAGACGAACGCGCTGGGAGATCCCTCGTTCGTTCCGGTCACCTTCCACATGATCACGCCGCTGATGACGAAGAACAGATCGACGCCGGCGCGACCGACATCGAAGCCGCCGGAGCGCCATTGCGCGGCGTGATAGCCGACAACGCCAAGCGCCGCCGCCGCGCGCAGGTACTGGATGGAAAGCAGGGGTTTCATGGGACGCCGGCCGGTGAGTTCATGGTCAACACCCAACACCTCGATAGACAATGACAAATCGCGGACTTTTGAAACCCCTCACCCGGACGCGCCACCGCGGCGCGTCTCGACCTCTCCCTCGAGGGAGAGGCTATCCGAAGCATTCCGCCGCAAGCATTGGCCGTTCGATCCAATCGCGCCTAGGTTGACAGTCATGAGTCGCCTTCCGAACCTCCTTACCGGCCTACGCTTGGCCCTGGCGCTGTTCACCTTTTTTGGTCTCGCCGGCGCCGCGCTGTTGAGCGAGCGGCTGACCCCGGAGGCTCAGTTCGGTCTGGAGCGCTGGGCGTTCATCGCCTTCGTGGTCGCGGCCCTGACCGACTTCGCCGACGGCTGGCTCGCCCGGCGACTGAACGCCACCAGCCTGTGGGGCGCGATCCTCGATCCGATCGCCGACAAGGTGCTGGTGTGCGGGGTGATTCTGGGTCTGCTGACGCTCGGCCCCAATGCCGCCGTGGCCATCCCCGCCGCGCTCATCCTGTTCCGCGAATTCACCGTCAGCGCCCTGCGCGAGGTCGCCGCCGGCAAGGGCGTCAGCCTGCCGGTAACGCTCCTGGCCAAATGGAAGACGACCCTGCAACTGACCGCGCTCGGCGCCGAACTCCTCGTAGCCTGTTGGGCGGCGTTCTCCCTGCCCAGCGACCCTGGCGTGCTCGGTCCGGCGACGATCGGCGCCCACGTCCTGCTCTGGGCCGCGGCCATCATCACCCTGATCACCGGCGCCCAATATTGGGAACAGGCGCGCAAGGCGCTGGCCGGCGCGAGCGCTTAAGGCAGGGGTATGAACTCATCGTGGTCAAGGTCGGGCAGCTTCATGCGCCCGGCGCGCCAGTCGGCCTTGGCCTGATCGATCCGCTCCTGGCGCGAGGAGACGAAATTCCATTCGACGAAGCGCGGGCCGACAGTTTCGCCGCCCAGGAGCATGACCGTGGCCGTCCGCACCGCCTCGATCAGCACCGGCGCTCCGGCTGAAAAGACGATCATCTGACCTTCGTCGAAGGTTTGCCCGTCGATCTCGATGGCGCCCTCGGCCACGAACGCCGCCCGCTCGGGGTATTCGGCCGGCAGTTGCGCCTTCGCGCCCTTATCCAGCCGCCAGTGGACATAGAACATCGGCGAATAGGTCTTGACCGC
>DATCEL010000358.1:0-2135 GCA_036510115.1 Caulobacteraceae bacterium | reverse complement strand
GGCGTCGTCGGCGTCCTGGACCTCGGCGGCGAGCGCGCGATGGCGCGGATCGAGCGGCAGCCAGGTTTCGGCGGCGGCCGAGAATCCGGCCGAAGGCTCCTCGCGCGTCCACGGCATCGGCGTGCGCGCGCCGTCCCGTCCGGCGCCGCCGGTCCAACTGGCGATGGCGAAGGGATCGGCGAGGCGATCGAACGGCACCTCCGCCTGCGGCAAGCCCAGCTCCTCGCCCTGGAACAGGAAGATCGTCCCCGGCATGCACAGCAGAGCCGCCATCAACACCCGGGCGTGGGCGGGATCGTCATCGGCCAGGCGGGTGGCGAAGCGCGCCACGTCGTGATTGCCGAGCGACCACGAAGGCCAGCCGTCGGCCCCCGCCCATGAGGCGATGGCCTTTTCAAAGAGTTTCGGATCGGCGCGGTTGGCGGCCAGGAAATGGAAGCTATAGGCCGTGTGCAGGCGGTCGGCGCCAGCGGTGTATTCGATCTGCCTGGGAAGCGCGGGATCATCGACGACCTCGCCCACGGTCATGCGCCCGGCGCGCTGGTCGATCAGCGCGCGCAGTCTGGCCAGGAAGGCGAGCGTCTGGGGTTGGCTGCGGTCGTGGACGTGGCGTTGACGCCGCGTGGGCGCCGCGCCCGGGCCGGCGCGCGAATTGACCGGATTGTCGGTGAGCGCGGGGTCGTGAAAGAAGTAGTTGACGACGTCGAGCCGAAAGCCGTCCACGCCCCGGTCGAGCCAGAAAGTCGCGACATCCAGGATGGCGTTCTGAACCTCCGGATTCCAATAGTTGAGGTCCGGCTGTTCCTTGAGAAAGTTGTGAAAATAATACTGGCCGCGCGTGGCGTTCCAGGTCCACGACGGACCGCCGAACGCGGCCTGCCAGTTGTTGGGCGGCGCTCCGTCCGCCTCCGCGTCGGCCCAGACATACCAGTCGGCCTTGGCCCCCGAAGCGGCGCTGTCGGCGAACCACGCATGTTTGTCCGAGGTGTGCGACCACACCTGATCGATCACCACCTTCAGGCCGAGCGCGTGGGCGCGGGCCACCAGAGCGTCGAAATCGGCCAGGGTCCCGAACCTCGGATCGACGGCCTTGTAGTCGCTGACGTCGTAGCCGAAATCCTTCATCGGCGAAGCGAAGAACGGCGACAACCAGACGCCGTCGACGCCGAGGCTGGCGACGTAGTCCAGCTTGGCGGTGACGCCGGCGAGGTCGCCGAAGCCATCGCCGTTGGTGTCCATGAAGCTGAGCGGATAGATCTGATAGAGCGTGGCCCCGCGCCACCATTCGGCATCCGTCCCGGCCAACGTCGTCATGCTCAAGCCCTTGCCTTCCGCCCGGGAATATCGCCATTCAAGCGACAATTCATAGGGAAGAAAGATGGATCGAATCCTGCCGACGCCGACGCCGGAAACGGCGCACTTCTGGGAAGGGTGCAAGGCGGGCGAGCTTCGGCTGCAGCGCTGCGTCGCCTGTGACGAGACCTATTTTCCACCCCGCCCGTTTTGCCCGGCCTGCGGCTCGCGCGAGGTCGCGGTGGTCAAGGCGAGCGGCAAGGCAGTCCTGTGGAGCTATGTGATCAACTGCCGACCGCGGCGGGACATGGGCGAAGCGCCCCACTCGATCGCCGTGGTGGCCCTGGAGGAAGGGCCGCGGATGATGACCAATATCGTCGGCTGTCCGCAAACGCCGGAGGCGCTCATCCTCGACATGCCGCTGGAGGTGACCTTCCAGACGTTCGGCGAGATCGCCCTGCCGCTCTTCACGCCGGCGGAGGCTGACGGCCGATGAAACCGGGAAGCATCGCCGTCGTCGGGGCGGCGGAGACCACGCGCCTCGGCAAGATTCCCGATATGTCGGTGATCGGCCTGCACGCCGACGCGGCGCTGAACGCGCTGGCCGACGCCGGTCTCAAACCAAGCGACATCGACGGCGTGGCGACGGCGGGGGAAAATCCCACTTCGCTTTCGCATTATCTCGGCATCGTCCCGACCTGGGTCGACGGCACGTCCGTGGGCGGATGCTCGTTCATGCTGCACGTGCGCCACGCGGCGGCGGCGATCAACGAGGGCTATTGCACGACCGTGCTGATCACCCACGGGGAGAGCGGGCGCTCTCGGGTCGGCGCGGGTGGCCG
>DATCEL010000357.1:0-3750 GCA_036510115.1 Caulobacteraceae bacterium | reverse complement strand
TCTCCGTTTCTCGCGAACCTACGCCGCCAGGGGCCACTGGCAATCTCTCGGGGCGATGGAGATATTTTCATGAAACGCCCTGGACGCGCGGCGGCCCTCGGATGACAACGCCCCGCGAGCAAAAAAGACCGGGGAGATTCTGACGATGCGGGCGATGTTGATGGCGGGCGCGGCGGTGGCGTTGCTGAGCGGCGGCGCGCGGGCGGCGATCGTCGCTCACCCCCAGGCCGAGGCCCAGGCGCTGAGCCTGGCGAAACGCGCCATCGCCCTGCGCTCCGTGCGCGGTCCCGGCAACAAGACCCCCGAGGTCGCCGCGCTCTACAAGGCGGCGCTGGTGGCCGGCGGCTTCGCCGACAAAGACGTGACCATCACTCCGGTGGACGACACCGCCTATCTCATCGCCCGCTGGCCCGGCGCCGATCCGGCGCTGAAGCCGGTGGTCATCTCCGGCCACATGGACGTGGTCGAGGCCAAGCCAGCCGACTGGAAGCGCGACCCGTTCACCCCGGTGGTGGAGAACGGCTATCTGTTCGGCCGCGGGGCCAGCGACATGAAGCTCGACGGCACCCTGGCCATCGCCTCGCTGATCGAATTGAAGCGCGAGGGCTACAAGCCGCGCCGGACGATCATCATCGAGTTCTCCGGCGACGAGGAAACGACGATGAAGACCAGCGCGATCATCGCCGACAAGCTGACCAACGCCGATCTGGTGCTGAATATCGACGGCGGCAACGGGACCTTGAACGAACAAACCAACGCCCCCGAATATTTCTCCTGGCAGGGCGCGGAGAAGACCTATGCCGACTTCCAACTGAGCGTCGCCAACCCCGGCGGGCATTCCTCGGAGCCGCGCAAGGTCAACGCCATAGACGAACTGGCCGCGGCTCTGCTGCGCATCCACGACTATCAGTTCCGGCCCGAACTCAACGATCTGACCAAGGCCTATTTCGTGCAGGCGGCCAACTATGAGGATGCAGCCACCGGAGCGGCGATGCGGGCGTTCGCGGCCGACCCGACCGACAAGGCGGCCATCGCCACCCTCAGCGCCAACCCGGCGACAGTCGGCAAGATCGGCACCACCTGCGTGGTGACGATGATCAGCGGCGGCCACGCCTTGAACGCCCTCCCCGCCAGCGCCAGCGCCAATATCAACTGCCGCATCTTTCCCGGCCACAAGCCGGCCGAGATCCTGGCCGAGCTGGCCAAGGTCGCTGACGATCCGCGGATCGTCTTCCAGGACGTGACCGTGGGTTCGGTGAGCACCGACGCGTCGCCGATACGAGCCGACTTTGTGGGCGCGGTGACCAAGGCCCTGGCCGGTCCCTACCCCGGCGTGCCGGTCTTCCCGTCCATGGCGTCCGGGGCCAGCGACAGCATGTGGTTCCGCAGCCATGGCGTGCCGAGCTATGGGGCCAGCGGCGTGTTCATGAAAGACTCTGACGACTTCGCCCACGGGCTGAACGAGCGCGCGCCGATCGCCGCCATCGCCCCAGCGATCGACTACTACCTCGTGCTCCTGCCGGAACTGTCCAAGTAGAGGCCGGAGTTTCCGGCGGCGATCGGTTGAACACCAAGACGCCAAGACGCAAAGGATAAGGTCAGGCGCTACGCGCCGAAGTATGGCTTCAGCGTAGATTGACCGAACACCCCGACGCCACGATAGCGGAGGCCCGCGATGCAGGAGCCCACGGCCGAGCACGATCTTATCGCCCGCCAAGTGGTGGATTCCGCCTTCGCGGTGCATTCGACGCTGGGGCCAGGTCTTCTGGAGTCTGTTTACGAGCAATGCCTCGCCTACGAATTGACGAGTCGCGGCCTTGAGGTGAAGCGGCAGGTTTCCGCGCCGGTTGTCTACCGCGAGGTCCGCATGGACGCCGGCTTCCGCCTGGACATGGTGGTCGGCGGATTGGTCGCGGTGGAGATCAAAGCTGTCGAACGCGCGTTGCCGGTCCACGAGGCGCAGCTGCTGACCTATCTCAAGCTATCCGGCCACCGTCTCGGCCTGTTGATCAATTTCAACGTGCCGATGATCAAACAAGGGATCAGGCGTCTCGTCCTGCGCCAATAGCTCGACGTCTAGGCGGCCTTCTTCCGACGCATGAACACCAAGCCGCCAAGTCGCCAAGGATAAGGTCAGGCGCTACGCGCCGAAGGCGCTTCATTTCCTTGGCGTCTTGGCGGCTTGGCGGCCAATTTCGCCGCGCGGAGACCGTGAATCTCAGACGGCTTGCGGGAGTTCGGCCAGGGAGGGGGCGCGGCTGGCGATTTTCGCCGGGGCGCTTTCGCGGATGGCGAGGATGGCCGGAAGGCTGATCGCGAAGGCCGCGGTCAGGAACCAGCCGGGAGCCATGGGATCGCCGCTGGCGTGGATCGCCTTGGCCAGGACGAACTGGGTGGCGCCACCGAAGATCGAGATGGCGAAGGCGTAGACGATGGCCACCCCGCCCGAGCGGATCCCCGCCGGCAGGGTCTCGGTCAGGGCGACGATCACCGGCGCGGAGGCGAGGGCGGCGAGCGCCGAGATCAGGCCCACGCCGAGGAACAGGCTCGGCCAGCCGGGGAAATGCACGATCAGCCAGAACACCGGCCACGCAATCGCGACGGCCACGAGCGTCGGCCACAGCATCATGCGCTTTCGGCCGACGAAGTCCGAGGCCCACCCGGAGAGCGTCGAGAAGATGATCGTGCCCAGGGCGGCGATGATGCTGACGCCGAAGGCGGTGGCCGCCGGCAGATGCAGGGTGTCGAGAGCGTAGGTGGTCATATAGAGGGTGACGTAGGTGGCGATGGTGCCGCTGACGAGCAGCACGAAGCCACACAGGATCACCCGCAGGTGGGGCCGCACCGGTGGCCCCGCGCGAATCTGTGTCGGCGCGTCCGGCGCCTCTGGCGCGCCGGCGGCGGCGTGGAAGGTCTCCGGCAGACGGCCTCGCAGCCACAAGCCGAAGGGAACGATCAGCACGCCGGCGAAGAAGGCCAGCCGCCAGCCCCAGGCGGCCAGGTCATGGGGGTTGAGCAACCGGGCCAGAGTCCAGCCCATCAGGGCCGAGGCGAACACCGCCACCCCCTGAGAGGTATATTGGAACGACGTGTAGAAGCCCCGGCGTCTCGGCGGCGCGGCCTCGAGCATATAGGCGGTGGTCGGCCCGACATTGCCGCCGAGGGCAAAGCCCTGGACCAGGCGGAAGGCGACGGCCAGCACCGGCGCGGCGATGCCGATGTGCGCATAGGTGGGGGTGAGCGCCAGGCCGAGCATGCCGACGCCGATCAGCACGAAGGAAATCAGCATGGTCGGCTTGCGTCCGATGCGGTCGCCTAGCGGGCCCAGCACCATGGCCCCGATCGGCCTCGTCAGGAATCCGGCCCAGAAGGTGGCCAGGGAGGCGAGCAGCTTGTCGGTCGCATTGGCGCCCGGAAAGAAGGCCTCGCCGATATAGACCGCGAACAGGCTGAAGGTCAGGAAGTCGTAGAACTCGAGGGCGTTGCCGATGGAGACCGCCGCGACGTGGGCGGCCGGAATCCGGGCGACGGGACTTTCCGCGGCCTCTTGCGCCATCTCACGTCATCTCCCCGGCGCCGTCCCCCGGCGAGAGCGGCAGGAAGCGCTTTGGCGGCCCGGCGTGTCAAGACGCCGGCTCTACGAACGGGGATGGGCGGAACGCTGGATCATGTCGAAGACGGACCGCGCCTCGTCGATGGCCAGAAACTGCGGCGTCGGGTCGAGCGCCGGCGACCAGGCGGAAAAGCCGC
>DATCEL010000356.1:0-2070 GCA_036510115.1 Caulobacteraceae bacterium | reverse complement strand
CGTTGGTGGTGCCGGTCTTACCGCCGATCGGCCGGCCCAGAACCGCCGCCGCCGCGCCGGTGCCGCGGATCACCACCCCCTCGAGCATGCTGTCGATCTGATAGGCGGTGATCGGATCGATCAGCTGCTGGCCGGCCGGCTGGATATCGGGACCGTCGCCGCCGGTGAACGGTCCGGCGCAGCCGGGACAGTCACGCGTGTCGGCGCGGTAGATGGCCTTGCCGTCGCGGTTTTCCACCAGCTCGATCAGGTGTGGGAAGACCTTGCGGCCGCCGTTGACGAAGGCGGAATAGCCCCCCGCCATGCGAAACGGCGTCGTCTCGCCCGCCCCCAGGGCCATGGCCAGCACCGGATCCATCCTGTCGACCACCCCGAAGCGTTCGGCGGTGTCGATGATCTTCTTCATGCCCACCTGCTGGGCGATGCGCACGGTCATGGTGTTGAGCGACAATTCCAGGCCGCGGCGGAACACCAGGGGGCCGCGGAACTTGTTCTTCTCGTAGTTCTCGGGGCTCCAGGCCTGGCCGTTGAAGCCGCGCAGGGTGATCGGCGCGTCAAGAACGATGCTGGCCGGGGTGAAGCCGCCGCTCTGCAGGGCGGTGGCGTAGACGAAGGGCTTGAACGACGAACCCGGCTGACGATAGGCCTGGGTGGCGCGGTTGAAGTTGGAGAGCGAGTAGCTGTAGCCGCCGACCATGGCCAGGACCCGCCCCGAATAGGGCTCCATGGCCACCAGAGCGCCGTTGACCGCCGGCACCTGGCGCAGGCGCAGGCCGCCGCCATCGGCCGGCTCGACGAACACCAGGTCGCCGACCTTCAGGCCCCGCGTCGCGTGCGCCCAGGCGACATCCTGCGGCACGATCTCGCCCACCGAATTGTCGGCGGCGAGCTGGACCTTCACCGCTCCGGCGGCCTGGGTGACCACGGCGGCGCGCCATTTCTTGCGTTCCGACGGCGGGGTCTTGGCCAGGGTCGCGGCCTGCCAGCCGGGGACGATGTCCACATGGCCCCAGGCGCCGCGCCAGCCGTGCCGGCGGTCGTAGGTTTCCAGCCCGTCCATCAGGGCGATGCGCGCCGCCGTCTGCAGGCGGGGATCGACGGTGGTGCGCATGTAGTAGCCGCCCTGGTTGAGATCGGCCCCCACCGCCTTCATGCGCAGGGCCTCGCGATGGGCTTCGGCGACGAAATAGTCGGCGTCGTGGTATTGCGAGCGGGCGGGCGCGGCCTCGACCTTCAGATCCTCGGCTTTCGCCGCGGCGGCGTCGGCGCGGCTGACCCAGCCCAGATTGGCCATGTCGGTGAGGATCAGGTCGCGGCGGCGGATGGCGGTCGCCTTCTGCTTGACCGGCTGATAGTTGTCCGGGCCCTTGGGCAGGGCGGCCAGATAGGCGCACTGGGCCAGCGTCAGGTCGGAGATCGCCTTGCCGAAATAGTTGTAGGCCGCCGCGCCCACGCCGTAGGAGCGGTAGCCCAGCCAGATCTCGTTGAGATAAAGTTCCAGAATCCGGGTCTTGGTCAGGGTCTGCTCGAGGCGGGTGGCGAGGATGGCTTCCTTGAGCTTGCGGCCCACCGACAGGTCGTTGTCGCGCAGAATGTTCTTGGCCACCTGCTGGGTGATGGTCGATCCGCCCTCCGGCCGGCGACCTTGCAGCAGGTTGTAGACATCCTTGAGCATCGCCCGCGAGGTGCCCTCCACATCGACCCCGCCGTGGTGGAAGAAGTTGTGATCCTCGGCGGCCAGGAAGGCCAGGACCAGGCGCGGCGGCATCTGATCGTAGGGGACATAGATGCGGCGGACCTTGGAGAATTCGCCGATCAGGGTGCCGTCCCAGGCGTAGACCCGCGTCGCGGTGGGCGGATGATAGTCGGCCAGATCCGAGGCGTCGGGCAGGGAATGAAAGAGCAGGCCGGCGTAGATCGCCGCCGCCAGGCCGGCGAGCGCGGCCGCGCCCAGAACCGCGACGCCCGCCACGGCGAGCCGACCACCCAACTGCTGCAAAACCGGCACACCTTTCGCGGATCGCCCGCTCCGCTTCGGCCATGCTCTAGCAATCTTCGCGGCGGGCGCCA
>DATCEL010000355.1:0-2162 GCA_036510115.1 Caulobacteraceae bacterium | reverse complement strand
AGCCCGAGCAGCAGACCCACGCCCAAACCTGTCAGAGCCGCCGTCACCGGACGCTCCTTGACCCGATCGACGATGTAGCGCTGCGCTTCGTCGAATTGCTCGCTGGCATTGTCGCGATAGACCTTGCTTTGGGTGCGCAGGTTGTCGGCGCCTTCCCTCAGCGCCTTTTGGGCGACCCTGGCGGTCTCGGCGATCTTGTCCTGGGCCATGGCGATCGCGTCATTGAACGCCTTCTGACCCTTTTCCGCAGCGGCGGCCGTCGATGATTTGATGTCATCGGCGGTTTGATCGAGGGTATCGGTGCTCATGGGCTTCTCCAACTTTGATGCGGCGGACCCGCGGCCTGAAAACGCCGCTTCGCTCGGACCAGTTCCGAGGCTGTGGACCGATTGCCAATTTAGGTGCTCGCGGCCACCCTTTCCAGAGCCGGCCATCAGAACGCCCATGGGCCTCCGAGGAACCCTTCGACGCCAGTCCGGGTTGCCCTTCATGAGCAGCCTCGATGATGAGGCCAATAGGGATCGCCTAAGCCATGAACCGTTCACCGCTTTTGCTATGCGCCGCCATCGCCTTGATGGGCGTTTCAGCCTGCAGCCAAAATAATCCAGACCAAGCCGCAGCCGACAACGCCGCCAACGCCAGCGCCATGGCCGCCGGCGCCGCCAATGACGCCGCCGCCGCTTCGTCCAGCGCCGCGGGGAGCGCCGCCACCGCAGCCAACGCCGCGGCCACCACCGCTTCAGCCGCCGCCGCCGGCGCGGCCGGCCTCGCGGCGCCAACGACAAGCCCGGCCGCCGATTTTGTCACCAAGGCCGCCGCCACCGACATGTACGAGATCGCCGCCGCCAAGCTGGCGGTGAAGAACTCGGCCAAGGCCTCGGTAAAGGCCTTCGCCCAGATGATGATCCGCGATCACACGCAATCGACCGCCAACCTCAAGGCGGCGATGGCGGCGTCGGGCCAATCACTGGCTTTGCCGCAAGACCTTCCGGCGGACCTCCTGGCCAATCTCGACGCGCTAAAGTCGGCGTCAAAGACAGACTTCGACAGCACCTACCTCTCGCAGATGGTCGATACCCACCAACAAGCGGAAACGGTGATCGGCGCCTACGCCTCGGGCGGGGATGTCGCCCAACTGAAGACGTTCGCGTCCAAGACCCTGCCCGTGGTTCGCGCCCATCTCGCCCGCGCCCAGGCCATGCAAGCGAAGATGTGAGGTCGAAAACTCAGCGCACGGCGATGGTGTTGTCGCCCGAGTTGCGGTCGATGAGCTCGTTGTAGGGATCGATGCCGGCGAAGGTCGGCTTGACGGTGGTGACGAAACGCAGGGTGTGAACGCCTGACGTCGTCGGCGTCTTGGCCAGCATCAGCACATTGCCCTGGCCGAAGTCGGCGTCGCCGGGGCGAGCGGTGAACAGGCCGATGTCCACCGTCTCATTCATCGGCGCGGCGCCCTCGACGCCGGTCCCGTTGGCATAGAATTTCTCTGCGCTGACCGTCAACACCACGTCGTAACGCCCGTCCGGGCGACGATGGGCGACCGCGTCTTCGGCCTTGAGATCATAAAGGGTGATCTTCTCGAACAGGTCGGTGATCAGCTGTTGCTTATCCGCCGGGGCCTGGGCCCGGAGCGCCGCGACCAGGTCGAGCGCCGTCGGGTAGGGGGCGTCCTTAAAGGCGTATTTGGCCAGCAGCGAGCGTAGCGCGCGATTGACCGCGTCCTCGCCGATCTCATCGGCCAGGCGGTACATGACCAGCGAGCCCTTGCGGTAGTGGATATAGCCCTGGTCCTCCTCGACCTTTTCCAGTGGCTGCTCCTCGGCGACCTCGCCGCCGCGCGCCCGAAGATAGGAATCGAGTTCGTATTTCAGGAACTTGCGGACGCGGTCAGGCCCATACATTTGGCGCATGACCCGCAGGGCCGAATACTGGGCCAGGGTCTCGGAGAGAGCGGTCGCCCCCTGCTGATCGGCGCCGACCATCTGATGCCCCCACCATTGGTGGGCGAACTCGTGGGCGGCGATGTAGGTGACCATGTCGATGCGCGCCGGGTCGCGATAATCGGCGATGAAGCCGAGGCCCTCAGACCATGGAAAGGTGCCGGCGAAAGATTGGGCGAACTGGGCGTAGTCGGGAAACTCGACAATTCGCACCTGGCGGAA
>DATCEL010000354.1:0-2082 GCA_036510115.1 Caulobacteraceae bacterium | reverse complement strand
CCCACAGCTCAGCAAAGGCCGGATTGTGAAAGGCCAGCCGCCGGTCGGGATCGAAGACGGCGATGGCGTCGGCGACGCGCTCGAACATCGCCTCCTGACCCGCCCGCGCCCGTCCGAGGCTCTCGGCCGCCATCTCGGCCTCGGTGACATCGTCGGACCACACTCCCGCCCCGCCGCCGTCGAGCGGCTGAGCGCGGAAGCGAAGCGCGCGCCGACCCTCGCGCGTGCGCACCCAGCGCAAGGTTGTGCGAGTCTCGCGCAAAGCGGCCGCCTCGCGCGCCATCCGGTCCGCCTCGTCGTCGAGGGAAAGCCGGCGCTCGCGGGCGTCGCTTAGGGACCTTGCGCCCACCGCCTCCAGCCACGCCCGGTTCACCCATGCCGGCGCCCCGGCGGCGTCGACCAGCCAGCACGGCTCCGGCCGCCCGTCGACGAAGGCGGCGAAGACCTCCGCGCCGGGCGTGTTCGTCGGCGACGGCCGCGACAGGCGCAGCAACGCCAGGCCGCCGGAGGTACGGCCTTCGATGCTCAGGCTGCAACCGCCCGCCGATACATCGACGGCGAAGGCTTCACCGCGTTGGCGCAAGGCCTGCAGCCGGCTTTCGACCGGCGGCCCGAGGCTGGCTAGTCCCTCGACGAGCGCGGACGGGTCGGCGTGGGGCAGGCCCAAGGCGGCGCAGAATATCTCCAGGCTCTCGGCCCCGGCGATGAGTTCGATCCGCTCGCCGTCGATGGCGATGAGACTGGTCTCAAAGGCGTCCAGGCACGCGCCGGCGTCGCCAAGATTCCGGGCGCGCCGGCGGCGGCCAAAGCCAGCGGTCAATCCCTCGGTGAGACTCAGGGCTGTCACGGTCGCGTCCGAATCATCAAGACCGGAGCCTATCAGGCCTGGGCGCTTCACAGTCCGCGCCGAAGCATGTCATGCTGACGCTGAAGCTCTTTTGGGGGAATCGCCCATGACGGGTCATCTGTGGACGGCGCTGGTCTCGTTGCTGGCGCTGCTGGTCTATTTCTTCATGGGTCTGCGCGTCGGGCAGGCGCGTGGCAAGTTCAATGTCGCCGCGCCGGCCACGAGCGGTCACCCGGATTTCGAACGGGCCTTTCGCATCCACGCCAACACCCTGGAATGGCTGCCGCTCCTGCTCGTCTCGATGTGGCTGTTCTCTGTCTACATCAGCGATATGTGGGCCGCGGCCGTGGGGGTTGTCTGGATCGTCGGCCGCATTCTCTATCTCACCGGCTACACCCGCGCGCCCGAGGCCAGGGAGACCGGCTTCATGATCCAGGCTCTGGCGACGGGCGTCCTGCTGTTCGGCTCCCTGGGCCGGATTGTCTGGCAGCTAGCGCAGAGCCTTTTCGTCCACGCATAATTCCTTTGCGGAGCGAGAGGGCGCGTGACACCTTCCGGAGCGCGAGGGATTACGCCGTGCGCCTTCTAGGCGCGCGCTCAGGGATGTGACGAAGATGAAGATCACCACGGTCGCGGCGATCGCGGCCATCGGTCTGGCCGTCGGGCTCAGCGGTTGCGAGACGGCGACCCCCTATCAACCCCTGCGGCAAGGCACGGCTCAATCTGGCGGCTTCACCGACCAGCGTCTGGATCAGAGCCATTTTCGGGTGAGCTTCCAGGGCAATACGCTCACCTCCCGCGCGACGGTGGAGAACTATCTGCTCTATCGCGCCGCCGAGCTGACGGTGAGTTCGGGGTATGACTGGTTCGAGACCACCGATCGGCAAACCGACCGCGACAGTCAGACCTACTATGACACCCTGGGTCCGGGCCCGTACGGCTTCTGGCGGCCGCGTTGGCGAGCCTGGGGCGGTTGGGGTGGCTGGGGCGCCTGGGGTCCCTATTGGGGCGACACCGGCGTCGTCGACACCGTGCAGAGATTCCAGGCCAGCGCCGAGATCGAGATGCAGCACGGACCCAAGCCGGCCGGCAACCCGCGCGCCCTCGACGCCCGTGAAGTCCTGGCTAACCTCGGCCCAAAAATCGAGCGCCCGAAGAGCTAGCGCCTTTGGCGACGATTTGAGCCATCGGATCCTCCCCCGTTCACGGGGGGAGGGGGACCCCGAAGGGGTGGA
>DATCEL010000353.1:0-2590 GCA_036510115.1 Caulobacteraceae bacterium | reverse complement strand
CCCGCCATTGTCCGCGCGCGCGGCGCGCTTCCCTGGCCCAGGCCGAACGTTCGCCCGTGTCGCCAGCGCCTCCCGCTTCGTTTGAGCGGCCCGCTCCGGCGTCCATGGTTGAGCCGCCGACCCCGCCGGCGCCGCCCGCGCCGCCGGTTATCGACGAGGTCCGGATCCGCGACACCGTCCGCCAAGCCACCTTGGCCGCCGTCGCCGCCAACCGAGCCATGGCTTCAGCCGAGGTCCAGCGGGCTCTGGCCGAAGCGCGCGCCCAGGTGGCTAGCGTCGATCGCCAAGCCATCCGGCGGCAGGTGGCGCAAGCCATGGCCTCGGCCGAGGTCCAACGCGCTCTGGCCGAAGCCAGCCGAGTGGTCGATTCAGAAGAGGTTCGCAAGGCGATCGCGGAGGCTCGGCAAGAAGCGGCCAAGGCGATGGCGGAGGCCCGCGACGAACCCTAGTTGGTTGTAACGTCTCGCGTCGCCGCCTCGGTTTCCGCCGCCCGCCGCTCATCCCCGCGCCGTCTGGCTCGCCTGGCGTACCAGAAGGTCCACAGGAACAGCGACCCCATGGTCCCGTAGCCCACGAACGGTCCGACCAGCAGATAGTCGTGGATCGACAGGGTCATGACCAGGGCGCAGCCGGCAGCGGTATCGGCCAGGAGGCCGACGCCCCAGACGAGGGTCATCAGGTTCATCACCCGGCGAAAGCCGCGATCGTCACGTCGGGCTTCGAAGTCGGAGAGTTCGGACGACTGCTGCCGCCGGATCATGCCCGCGCGCGCCAACTCGTAGATCAACGGACGGCCGATGAGGACGGAGACAATGAAGCCCAGGCCGATGAGGCCGGTGACCAGCTTTTCACGAAGTTGCAGGAAGCGGGCCGAACCGCCGCCCAAAAAGGCCAGCAGCGAGAGGGCGATGCCGGCTAGCACGATGACGGAAAGCGCATCGACGCGGCGCTTGCGCGCGAACTCGATCAAGCTCCAGATGATCGGCGGAGCGGAGGAGGCCATCAAGGCGTGGACGTCGCCGAGCCGCGCCTTGGAGAGATCGTAGATCAGGAATGGGCCGAGGAAATTCACCGCGAACTCGACCGCCACGCCGGCGCCGCGCTCGCGAATGAACTGCCGCGCCTTGGCGGTATTTCCGGTTGTGTTGCTTTCCTCGGTCATCCGCGCCGCGTCAGCCAGACTCCCGACGCCGCGTCAAGCGCCGCTTTCGACGCCGCGGGCGACCGATCACCCAAATCGTCGGTTTTTCATCGGCGAATCATCGGTTCGACGTCCTATCGAAACGGCGGGAAACGAGATTTCCTGAGGCTCAGCGCGTTGCCGCGCGCCGATCTCACGGAGCCGTTCATGCCGCAAAACGACCCTTACGAGACTAAGTCCGCGCCGGGCGATCCATATTCGACGAACCCGCCCGATCTCAAGGCGCTCGGCTCGCGCAATCTGGTCTTTGATTCCGGCCTTGTGCCGATCGACGATCCCAGGATCATCGCGCTGCACGCCGGCTACGACGATCTCGTCAAAATTTTCGAACGCCCGGTGGCGATCTTCTGAAACCGACTTTTGAGCGGCTGGATGCAAATCATCGGCTGTTCATCGGCAAATCATCGGTTCGCCGGCCTATCCGGGCGCGCCGATCCGGGCTCTTCTCCCCCTTGAGTTGATTGCGTCGCCTGACGCCGGATCGCGGAGGACGGGGGTGTCTTTTCAGAGTGAGTTTGTGGCCGCCTGGAACTCGGCGGTCGTCAGCCCTTGGGCCTTGGCGACCGCCGTCCTTTTCGTCCAGGGCGGGCCCGCGCCGCGCAGGCGGGCTCAGATCGGAGCGCAGGCGTCCGTGAGCCAGGCGCGCACGTCCGGCGCGACCAGGGGACCGATCTCGGAGAGCACCCGTGCGTGGTAGTCGTCGAGCTGCGCGCGCTCTTCGGAGGAGAGCAGATCCGGCGCCACCAGCGTCCGATCGATCGGCGCCAGAGTCAGGGTCTCGAAACCCAGCATCGGCCGCTCGCCGCCGGCGATCGGCTCGGCGGGCGTCACGACTTGAAGTGTCTCGATCCGAATTCCGTAGGCGCCTTCCTTGTAGTAGCCGGGCTCGTTCGAGACGATCATCCCGGCTTGGAGCGCGACGGCGTTGGGCTGCTTCGCGATCCGCTGCGGGCCCTCGTGAACGCCGAGATAGGAGCCGACCCCGTGGCCCGTCCCGTGATCGTAGTCGAAACCGTGCGCCCAGAGCGCTGCGCGGGCGAATGCGTCGAGCGCTGAACCGGTTGTCCCTGGCGGGAATCTGACCCGGGCCAGAGCCAAGTGTCCCTTGAGCACCAGCGTGAAACGCTCCTTCATCTCCGCGCTTGGTTCGCCCATGGCCACCGTGCGGGTCACGTCGGTCGTTCCGTCGAGATACTGTGCGCCTGAATCGACGAGCAGAAGCGATCCGGCCTGGCTCTTCTTGTTGAGGCGCTGGGTCGGTCGGTAGTGGACGATGGCCCCGTTGGACGCCGCGCCGGCGATGGTGTCGAACGAGAGATCCTTTAGCGCGCCGGTGGCTTCACGGAACCCCTCGAGCTTGCTGACCACTTCCACCTCGTCGGGCAGGGT
>DATCEL010000352.1:0-3530 GCA_036510115.1 Caulobacteraceae bacterium | reverse complement strand
GCCGTCCTCTCCGGCGGCAATGTCGACCCGGCGCTCTACGCGGAGATTTTGACCGAGGGGTGAGTTTCCGCTTTTTTGTCCTCCCCTGCGCAGCGGGGGAGGGGGACCACGAAGTGGTGGAGGGGGCAGCCCCCCGGTACTCCCCCCGTTTCACGGGGGGAGATCAACACGCGCATCATCTCATGCGCTGGAGGCGATCAGGCCCGCCGGCGGATACTCCACACGGTCTGCGCCAGGCCCAGAATGACCATGAGCACGCCGAACACCGTCCATTTGGGATCGCCGACCATGAAGCTCGGCTGGCCGCCGCCCATCGGTCCGTTGAAGGCGATGTTCAGTCCCTGGAGGACCCAGATCGCGCCGAAGGCGATCAGAATCAGGCCGATCACCGTGCTGACCACCTTCATGACGCTGTCGAATGTCTTCCACATGGATGTCTCTCCGCTTTAGTGCTGGCTCTCGGGCATTTTCACCACCAGGCCGTCGAGCTCGTCGCTGACCTTGATCTGGCAGGAAAGCCGGGAATTGGCCTCCACGTTCTCGGCGAAATCGAGCATCGATTCCTCCATCGCCGACTTGTCGCCGGTCTTCTCCAGCCACGGCGCCTGGACATAGACATGGCAGGTGGCGCAGGCGCAGGCGCCGCCGCAGTCGGCGTCGATGCCCGGGAGGTTGTTCTTGACCGCCCCTTCCATCACCGAAAGGCCGGTCTTCACCTCGATGACGTGTTCGACCCCGCTGTGCTCGATATAGGTGATCTTGGCCATGGACTCCCCTGCGCCGGACCTTCTAGGCCGCGACCTCTTTCATGGAAACTGAAACATCGGCAAGCTTCGCCGGATCGATGCGCCGCTTCTGGCCGATAAGCAGACGCCCGCCCATGAATTCGGCCGGGGCGTTGACCGCCTCGACCGCCTGGATGACGTCGCCCCGCAAATGGAACACCCCGAACTTGGCCTCTCCCGGATCGCCGCGGATCAGCACCTTGTCGGTATCGAAGGGGACGCCGGCGAACTGATATTTGAGATCGTATTGATCCGACCAGTTCCAGGTCACCTCCGGCGCGGGACCCGGACGGCCGACGATGGCGCTGGCTGCCTGCCTGGCCTGTTCGAGGGCGTTGGCGACGCTTTCCAGGCGGAACATGCGGCCGTAGTGCGGCATCGGTCGGCGGGTGACATCGCCGATGGCGAAGATGGCCGGATCGGCGGTGCGCGCCGTCTCGTCGACAACGATGCCGGCTTCGCATTTCAGGCCGGCGCGGAGGGCCAAAGTCTCATCCGGCGGCGCGCCGACGCCGACCAGGACCACGTCGCAGGCGATCAGCCGGCCGTCGCCCAGGCGCACGCCAGCGACCGCCCCGCCCGCGCCCTCGAAGGCGACAACGTCGGCGCCCAGCTCGAACGCCACGCCTCGAGCCAGGTGATAGTCGGTGAAGAAGTCCGACAGCGTCTTGCAGGCCACGCGGGCGAGGATGCGCGGCTCTTTCTCGATCACCACTGCGTCGGCGCCGAGGGCTCTGGCCGAGGCCGCCACCTCCAGGCCGATGTAGCCGCCTCCGACGACGGCAATTCGCTTTCCCGGGCCGAGACGGGCTTTTAGGGCCTCGGCGTCAGCGGCCGAACGCAGGGTCAGAACGCCATCGAGATCCGCGCCCGGAATGGCCAAACGGCGGGGCGTGGCGCCGGTGGCGATGATCAGCCGGTCGTAGGCGTACCGCTCGCCGGTCGCGAGCCGCACCGAATGGCTCGCCGGCTCAATCGCCTCGACGCGCGCGCCGGTCATCAGTTCGATGCCCGCCTCGGCGTAGAAGCTCTCGGGCTTGAGGGTCAGGGCGTCCGCGTCGGTCTCACCCTTGAGCCACGCTTTGGAGAGGGGCGGCCGCTGGTAGGGCGCCAACGGCTCCTCGCCGATCAATCGGATGGGTGACTGATAGCCGTACTGGCGCAGCAAAGCCGCCGCCGTCCCGCCGCCGTGACCCGCACCGACGATAATGACGCCTGCGTCACTCATGGCCCGCTTCGTTGCCGACAAACCTCGCCATCGTCAATGCGGATCGACGCCAGCCGCGTTTGATTGCGTCCGGCCGTGGGGCCGGTCCCGATGTCGCCGCGCCGATGTTGCTTAGTCTGGTGACCGCCGGGCGGCCTGAAGGCCTAGGTCACCCACGCGGCTCAGTGCGAGCCGCTTCCCATCATCGACATGGACATGGATGATCCAGGCGACATCGCCGACCATTGGGGCGACAGAGCGCCCTGACCGGCATATTTGAATGTCTGGACATAGGCTCGCCCGGCTACGGGCGCGCCGCTGGCGGTCAGGGGCTTCATGCGGGCATGTTGCAACAACAAAAGGGCCGCCTCCCCGAAGCCAAACCCGGTCGGCGACTCATGACGCACCCAGCAGTTCACCAGGGTTCCAGCTTCGGTCGCCTCGCAGCGCACCGTCGCCTCGCCTGTTTGATTGGTCCGAAAGGCCCGCTCCGGGACGAAGCCCGCAGTCCACGAGGCATGGGGAGAGACGACCCACACCGGATCCTTGATCTCCGCCCCGGCCGGCGACGGCGACGCCGCTTCCGCCGCGGAGACGTCGAACCCCTTGCCGCCCGCGACGGCGCTGACCTTCAGCCGCACCAGCACCTTGACGTCCGCGCCCGGATCAGCGCCCGGAATGGAGAACGGATGGGTGTCGAGAAATCCGAGTTCGGTTCCGGCTTTCAGGCGTTCCGACGGATCGTCGATGGGGGCGTAGAACCGACAGTTCTTGGAAGTTTCCTGGTCAGTGACGGAACAGACGACGAAGATGCGGGCCGCGTCAGCTTGCGTATCTGGCGGCAAAGCCGCTCCCAGCGCCGCCACGGGAAAGGCCAGTAATCCGACCCATCCAAAAATGAGACTCTTCACCGCGTCTTCTCACCCTCCGCGGATCCGGATTGGCGACAGCAGTTTCGGCGCCGATTGTGCCACCGCTCCGACCCCGTGGCCACAGATTTCCAGACGCCGGCGCGACTTAGCTTAGGGGGTCAGACCACCCGCTCGACGAGCGCAGCCTTGATCTCGGCGATGGCCTTGGCCGGATTGAGACCCTTTGGGCAGACCTGGGCGCAGTTCATGATCGTGTGGCAGCGATAGAGCTTGAACGGATCCTCGAGCGCGTCGAGCCTTTCGCCGGTGGCCTCGTCGCGGCTGTCCGCCAGCCAGCGCTGAGCTTGCAGGAGCGTCGCCGGGCCGAGGTATTTGTCGCCGTTCCACCAGTAGCTCGGGCAAGAGGTCGAGCAGCACGCGCACAGGATGCATTCATAGAGTCCGTCGAGCTTGGCCCGGTCCTGTTCAGACTGGCGCCATTCGTCCTGCGGCTGCGGCGTGGTGGTGTGCAGCCACGGCTCGATGGAGGCGTATTGGGCGTAGAAAAGCGTCAGGTCTGGCACCAGGTCCTTGACCACCGGCTGGCTCGGCAGAGGCGAAATCGCGATTTCCTTGCCCGGGGTGTCCGCCCAACCGTGCGTGCAGGCCAAGGTGTTCCGCCCGCCC
>DATCEL010000351.1:0-4531 GCA_036510115.1 Caulobacteraceae bacterium | reverse complement strand
GGAATAGTCGGACCGGATTATCGAGTCCCGCGAGACTCCGCTCCCCCCCGTCATCGACTACGAACAGTCCCGAGACCAGATCGTGCACCACGTCGCTGATCATCACGGCGTCCGGCTCGGCCACGGCCTGGATCGCCGCTGCCACTCGGGGCGCTTCGCCGAACATGTCGGCTTCCTTGCCGCCGCCGGGGGCAACCACGACCGTGCCCGCGTGAACGCCGACACGAACCCGCAACTGCAAACTATCCCGCGTCATCAACGCGTCGTTCAGCCCAATCATCCCCTCGACAATGGCCAAGCCCGCGCGGACGGCGCGCTCGGCGGCATCCTCGCGCGCCTCCGGAAAGCCAAAATAGACCTCCAGCCCATGGCCCAGGAATTTGGCTACGTAGCCGTCAAATTTCGTCACCTCGGCGGCGGCTTTGTCCTGAAAACGCGTGGCGATCGCGCGCCATCGCTCAGGATCCAGGCTAGCGAAGCGTTCCGGATCAACCAGCCCGCAAGTGAGAACGGTCACATGGCGCCGCTCGCCGTCCGCGTCAGCGATCGAGCGGGGTTCCGCGGCCGGAGCGGACGGGGCGGGCAGCGCCGACCTCACGGCTATGGCGATCAGGGTGGCGACCTCGTCCTGCACGGCGAAGGGGTCGGAGGCGTCGCGATCGAAACGCTCGCCCCACAAGGCGGCGCCGCTAGCGACATCAGTTAGCTGGACTGAAATGCGCACCCGCGAACCCATTCGACGCACCGCGCCGTCAAGAATGTGGCTGGCCTTCAAGGCTTCCGCGGCGGCGGCCTTCGCCTCGCCGCGATACCTGAAGCTGACCGTCCGGCCAATGACCCTAAGGCCGCCGCCGGACATCAGGGTTTGGATGGCCTCTTCACTCACCCCATCGGCGAGAATTTGGGTCTCGGCATCCGCCGGTTGGGCGTCGAGTGGCAGCACGGCCAGAAGGGTTTCGCCGGCGCTCGGGGCCGCGGCCGCGACGGGTTTGACCGCCGTCTGGCCGTCAGAGCCAACGAGCGAAGCCACGCCGGCGATAATTTTTGGCCAACTCGGGCAATCACCCTCACCCGTCCATCCGCTAAGGTCGGCGCACTGGATTTGATCAAAGGGCAACGGCAGATTGGCGTGATCGAGGGTCAGCTGCACCAGCTTGCCCTCCTCCCGCGCCCGGTTAGCCTCGGCCCTCACCCACTGCGAGCGCACCGCCTCCGCGCTCCAGATCACCACCACCGCCTTGGCGGAAACGAGTTGCTCCTCGATCACGTCGGCATAGGCCCGATGCGATGGTAAATCCTCGTCGAACCAGACGCTGTAGCCGTGAGCCCTGAGCGCGGCCGCCGCCCCTCGGGCCTGCCGTTCGCTCGAGCGGGCGTAGGAGATGAAGACGTCAGCCATTGGCGCGCAGGCCCCGCGCCAAAAGATAGAGTTCCGAACTCTCGGCCCGACTGGCCTTCGGCTTCACATATTTCACATCGGTGAAGGCGGCCTTGAGCCGGGCCGCCACCTCGGCCGTGTCGCCGCCCTGGAATGCCTTGGTCAACAATGCGCCACCGGGCTTTAGTGACGCGATCGAGAACTCCACCGCGGCCTCGATCAGAGCGACGATCCGCAGATGATCCGTCCGCCGGTGGCCGACAGTGTTGGGAGCCATGTCGGAGAGCACCAGGTCCGGCGCGGCGCCCAACGCCGAGATCAGGCGGGCGCCGCAGCCTTCGGCCGTGAAGTCGCCCAACAAGATTGTCGCCCCTGGGGTCGGATCCACGGCCAGCAGATCTATGCCGACGACGGCGCCTGCTCCCCGCTCCACGGCCACCTGCAACCAGCCACCCGGGGCGCAGCCCAGATCGATGACGCGCGCGCCCCGGCCAATCAGGTGAAATCGGTCGTCGATTTCGCTCAATTTGAAGGCGGCGCGCGAGCGATAGCCGCGCGCCTTGGCCGCGACCACGAATGGATCGGCTAGTTGCCGTTCCAGCCAAGCGCGCGAGGACGGCGTTCGAAACTTCCCGGACTTGAGCCGCTCGCCGCTCGGCCGGGCGACTCCTCCAGTCGGAGGTCGGACCATGCGCCGCTTCGGCGGCTCGCTCATGACGCCAATCCCCCGCCAGGCGCCCGCGGGCGCCGCTGGGCCATCAGCGAAAGTAGGAGACCCTCGCGCAAGCCGCGGTCAGCGACGCGCACTCTTTCACAAGGCCAAAGGCCTTGCACGGCTTCCAGAATGGCCGCTCCGGCAAGGACAAGGTCGGCGCGATCGGGTCCGATGCATGGCTCGGCCCCGCGTTCGGCCACGCTCAGCCCCGCCAGTCGGCGCGCCACCCCCTCGCATTCAGCCCGCGTCATCCACAGACCGTCTACGCGGCTTCGGTCATAGCGCGCCAGTCGCAAGTGCAGGCCGGCCAGGCTGGTGATGGCGCCCGAGGTGCCGATGAGGTGCGCCTCGCCCGCCTCGAACACACCGCGCAGATTGTCGGCGCCGGCAAAGCCGGCGATTTCCGACCTGACCGCCTCGACCATGGCGCGAAAGCCGCTCATGTCCGCGTCCGCGGCGGGCGGATAGCGTTCGGCCAGGGTGACGACGCCCACCGGGATGCTCAGCCACGCCATGATCGGCGGACGCCAATAGCCGCGCCGCCCCGGATGGAGTTCGACGCCTCCCCCGCGCAGATCGAGCCAGGAGAGCTCCGTCGAGCCGCCGCCGACATCGAGGATGAGGGCGACTTTCGACTTGAGATCGAGCAGGTTGAGGCAGCCCGCGACCGCCAGACGCGCTTCCTCTCGGGGGCTGATCACCGAGAGTTTTAGGCCGGTCTTGGTTTCGACCTCGGCGAGGAACTGCGCCCCGTTGTGGGCCCTCCGGCACGCTTCGGTGGCCACCGCCCTCACGCGCGAGGCGCCACGCCGGCGGATCTTGTCAGCGCATACGCCGAGCGCACCCATGGCGCGCTCCATCGCCGGCGCCCCGAGACGCCCGCTCTGTGACAGGCCTTCACCCAAGCGCACGATGCGCGAATAGGAATCGACGATCCGGAAGCCACGTCCGCGCGGCGTGGCCACCAGCAATCGGCAGTTGTTCGTGCCAAGATCGAGCGCCGCGAACACCTCGCTGCCGCTTGCCAACGGGCGGCGGCCCAGCGCCGGCGCGGCGGGCGCCTCATTCATATCTGATCCAAACCGTCCATGACGCGCCTCGTCGGCGTCGGCTCGGCCGCGTCTTTTCGTCGCGGACACTAGCCCAAAATCGCGCGCCGGGAAATCGGCTCACGGCCAAAACTCGCTTTAACTATAAAGGCTCCCACCGATTTCGGCCCGCGCCGCGCTCCCTCTCCAGCAACGTCACGCCGAAAAAGGCGCCAAGCTGACGCTTTGCCAACGGCGGGTCCTGTGGCAACGGGTTCAGTCTCTGTTCAGCATTGGGTGCGCATCTTTTCAAACATGAACATGCGAATTGCCAAGTTCGCCATCGGCGAGGTCGTGAAGCACCGTCTGTTTGCTTTTCGCGGCGTGATCTATGACGTCGATCCGGTGTTTGCGAACACCGAGGAATGGTGGCTGGCGATTCCGTCCGAGGTTCGCCCTTCCAAGGATCAGCCTTTCTATCACCTGCTGGCCGAAAACGATCAATCGA
The DNA here is from genome assembly GCA_036510115.1 of Caulobacteraceae bacterium. GTDB lineage: Bacteria > Pseudomonadota > Alphaproteobacteria > Caulobacterales > Caulobacteraceae > Acaudatibacter. The sequence goes on along the minus strand of DATCEL010000351.1, from coordinate 902 downwards.
CCTATGTCGCCTATGTCTCGGAACAGAACCTGCTCCCGGACGAGAGCGGTCAGCCCGTCGGCCACCCGCACACGGGTTTGATTTTCGAAAACTTCAGCCCCGGCCGCTACCAACTTCGACCGCGAATCACGCACTAGACGGCCGCGAGGCGCTCGGTGGCTCAGTAGTTCCGCCGCCAGCGGATCGCGACCTGAGAATCGCCTTGGCTGCCGAGCTTGCCGACCAGGGACAGGTGCTTCTTGACCCGCCATTCGAGCTGAGCTCCCTCGCCTTCCCGACCTCCCCCCGTGATCTCCAGATAGAGTTTGTCGCCGATATATTTGCCGCCGGAGATCGTCGTTCCAGTGATTGTCGAGTCGGCGATGGCCAGGCGGTCGAGGTGAGCAAGGCTACGCAGGCCGCCGATGAGGTCAAATCCGCCGCCGCCCGAAAGCCCCGCCACCGCTGAGGCCAACTGCGCCGCCTCGATGCCAGAGAGTTGCGAGGCCGAGGCGCCGAACAAGACTTGCGAGAGGATCTCGTCCTGCGGCAGGGCCGGGCTGGAGGATAGGGTAATCGTCGGCTTGGCCGCGGTGCCGGCGATCTTGATCACCGCCGTCAGCGTCGGGTTGTCCCGCGTTGCGGTCAGGTCCAGGCGAATGCTCTGAGCCGTGGAGCCGAGGTAGATGACACCGCGATCGTCAATCTGAAACCTCTGGCCGGCGAAATCATAGTCGCCGCGCACCACATGCGCCTTGCCGGTGAGGATTGGCGCCGTCGCCGTGCCGCCCACATGCGCGTCAAGGGACAGTTCGAGATTGAGGCCGCGTCCCTTGAGAAAGACGCGGCCTGGCGCTCGGATGTTGACGTCGAGACCCACGGCCGCTTCGCGAGCGGTGACGCTCATCGCCGGCTGATCGTCG
>DATCEL010000350.1:0-7014 GCA_036510115.1 Caulobacteraceae bacterium | reverse complement strand
GCCGGGGGGAGGCGGCGGGGGCGACCATCGAGGCGGTCCTCGACGATCTCGACCGGCGCTTCCCGGGTGTGAAATTCCGCATCGTCGATGAGCAGGCGCGCATCCGGCCGCACATGCGCATCTTCATCGGCCGCGAGGCCGCGCGCGATATCGCTGCGCCGCTCGACGATGGCGACGAACTGCTGATCTTCGGGGCCTTGAGCGGCGGCTAGATCGGCCTGCGGGCGGTGTAGAGTACGCTGCTGAAGCTCCGCTCGACGGCGCCGCCGAAATCGCGGTCGGCGATCTCCGCCAAGCCTTCGAGGAAGGCCGCGCGATGGTCCATGGCCAGGGCCTGGATCGGCGAGAACGTGGCGTAGAGAGCGACAAGCCGCGACGTTTCGAGCGTGATCGTCCACGGCCAGAAATCCATCTCGGCGCCTTCAAATCCGGCGCCAGCGAGATCGGCGAGGCGGGCCGCGTGGTCCATGGCGAAGGAGGGACCGCCCCTGCGCCCGTGCGCCGGCGTGCGCGGTGTGCCCTTAAAGAGGTGGCGGGTGGCGTCCTGAAATGGGTCGGGCGCGCCTTCGGCTCCGAAGTTGGTCCACCACATGGCCCACCAGCCGCCAGGCTTCAGCGCTCCCTTGACCTTGGCCAGCGCCGTTGGCTGGTCAAGCCAGTGGAACGAAGTCGCCGCCGCGCCGAGATCGAACCTGGCTTCGGGAATTTCCGCCGCCTCGAGAGTCGAATTGATGATCGTCAGTCTCTTGTCCGGGAGAGCGGCGCGCAAGTAGTCGGCCAGGCGCGGATCCGGCTCGATGGCCAGCAGCGGATCGGCGCCGAGCTCCAACAGACGGGCGGTGGCGAGACCGGGTCCAGGTCCGATCTCGAACACCGCCATGCCCGGCCGAAGACCGGTTCGATCAACGAGGCGCGCATAGAGCGCCTCCGGATAGGGCGGCCGAGCGTCGCGATAGGCGGCGGGATCCTCGCCGAAGGCGGCGCGGCCGGCGGATATGTCGAGATCTGTTCTCATCTAGAGTTTCGATCCCCGCAGAAACAGGCCAACGGTCAGGGTCAGGCCCAGAATCACCACGAAGCCGCGGATCAGCCGCTCGTCCACGCGTTTGAGAAGCTGCGCCCCGACGAGGCCGCCGACGATCGCGCCGCCGGCGACAACAGCCACACGCGGCCAGGGAATCGCCGGCGTGAAAAGGAAGACCGCCACGGCGCTCAGGTTCATCACCGCCGCAAGGATGTTCTTGGTCGCTCCGGCGGTGCGCACGGCGACGCCGGCCGCCGTCAAGGCCGCCAGCATCAGAAAGCCGATACCGCCGCCGAAATAACCGCCGTAGACCGAAATCAGGAACTGCAGGCCGCCAGCCACGCGCGGCCCAAGGCGCGGCGCGGCGTCACCCTTCCCGCGCCCGAAACTGCCGTAGGCGAAGAGGCCGGTAGCGAACAGGACCAGCCAGGGCACGAGGCTGGCGAAGAAATGCGAAGGCGTGGCCAGCAGAAGCGCGGCGCCGACGGCCCCGCCGGCAAGGCTGATGATCACCAGCGTCCGGAACGACAACCCCGCCGCCCCGCTCGCCATCTTGCGCCCGACCCAGCCGGTGGTCGTCTGGCCCGGAAAGAGGGCGATGGTCGAGGCGATGTTGGCCGCGCGCGCGTCGAGTCCGGACAAGATCAGCGCCGGCAGGGTTACGAACGAACCCCCGCCGGCGAGCGCATTTTGCACACCCGCCCATAGACCGGCGGCGAACAGCAGGGCCATGGTCTGCATGACCCCTCCTATGGCTTGTCAGACGGGGGCGGCCAAGGTGTCAGGCCTCGGCTTCGACCGCCGGGGCTTCAGCTTCGGAGGCAGGACGCAAGACCGGCCCCTCGGGCTCTTCGAGGCGACGCTTGGCGTCCTCGCGGGACTTCTTTTCCGAGGCCTTCTTAACCAGGGCGTCCAATTCGAGTTGACCGACGAGGCCGAGCGACACCGGATCCACCGGTTTGACGTTGGTTGAGTTCCAGTGTGTGCGGTTGCGTACCTGGTCAATTGTCGCCTTGGTTGTGCCAAGCGCCTTGGAGATCTGGGCGTCGCTGATCTCGGGATGATTGCGCACGAACCAAGCGATGGCGTCTGGCCGGTCCTGGCGGCGCGAGACCGGGGTGTAGCGTGGGCCCTTGCGCGCCGGCTTGAGCATTTCGGCGTGGCGAGACTTCTGCGCCTTCATTCGATATTTCGGATCGCTCTGAGCCCGGTCCAATTCCTCGCGCGTGAGCTGACCGTTGGAAATCGGATCAGCGCCGCGAATGTCGCGAGCCACTTCGCCGTCGGCGATTCCCCTCACCTCGAGCGGGTGCAGGCCGCAGAAATCGGCGATCTGTTCGAAGGTCATCGAGGAGTTGTCGACGAGCCACACAGCGGTGGCCTTGGGCATCAGAATGTCGTTCATGTCGGCAGGTCCTAGATACAGCGGCGCCCGGCCTTGCGACCGGGCGGGTGAGGCGTCTCATATAGGCCGTCCGCCTTCGGAAGGGAACGGTCTTGCGTCATCTCCGCCCAGATCAGATCCGCAAGTCACCCTCCAGCACGGTCACGGCCGCGCCTCGCAGCAGCACCCGGTCGCCCGCGAGTTCGCATTCGAGATCGCCGCCGCGCCCGGGATAGGCCTGGTGAAATTTCAGGGTGTTGCGGCCAAGCTTCTCGGAAAACAGCGGCGAGAGGATGCAGTGCAGCGAGCCGGTCGTCGGATCTTCGTCGATGCCGGAACCCGGGGCGAAGAAGCGGCTGACCACGTCATGGGCGCCACCGGCGTTGGCGGGAGCGGCCACCCCAATATTGCCGCGACCGCCGGTCGCCCCAGCTGAGATGGGTCCCAGAGCTCGGATGTCCGGCTTGAGCTCACGTACTTCGCTTTCATTGTCGAAGACGGCAATCAGGTATTTTCCGGCCCAGACTTCGGTCGGGGTCGCACCCAACGCTTTGATGAACTCCGCCGGCGCTTCGACGCGTTTCGGCGGATCGGCCGGGAAGTCCATTTCGTATCCGGTCCCGGCGCGCTTCACGCCGAGCACGCCGGAGTGAGTGTCGAAGATCACGCTTTCCAGGCCGATGCCGATCTCGCCCAGCAGCACATGGGCGCTGGCCAGCGTCGCGTGGCCGCAGAGCGGAACCTCGATCGCCGGGGTGAACCAGCGCAGGCCGAAGCGCCCCGGTTCCGCGGTGGCCAGGAGAAAAGCGGTCTCGGCCTGGTTATTTTCGGATGCGAGCGATTGCATCCAGTGGTCGTCCGGCCACGCCTCGAACGGGGCGACCACGCAGGCCGGGTTGCCGCGGAACGGCCTGGAAGCGAAGGCGTCGATCATCCACTGGCGCATGCGGCGTCTCCGAAAGCGGCAAGGTGTTGATATGGGGCGCGTACCCGCGCGGCCCAAGGCCCCGTCAATCCTCCACGGTGATTTCCGGCCAGCGGCGGCGGGCGGCCTTGGCCGTGCGCGCGAAAGCCGCCGACGGACGCAGCGGATTGGCACGGAGGCGCAGGGCGAACAGATCCTCCAGGCCGAACGGGGCGGTGATGCTCAAGGCGCCGTCCGCCTCAAGACGCGCGCCCACGGCGAAGGCGGTCGCCGTAAAGCGGGTCAGGGCCTCGGCGGAATTGGTCAGGGGGCCGTAAGCTTCCCCGAAATGATCCTCGAACCACAGGTCCACGCGAGCCTGGTTGCGGACCTCGACCATGGTCTTCAGCGGCGCTTCGAGGGCGGTCGCCACCCGACGGATGACCGCGTCCTCCGCTTCGTAGCTGAGGTCGGTCGCATCGAAATAGGCGAGATCGTAGTCGTTCAGCCCATGCTCTACGGGCCGGCCGGTGAGGTGGTTCCATACCGGCTGGTAGATCGCGCCGGAGAAGATCATCCAGTCGGGAAGGTCCATGTCTCGGGCGACCGTCATCACGCGCATGAGGCCAGGTGCGTCTTGCAGGATCGCGACCAGCCTCGCCGAAAGGCTCGTCACCTCAGCCGCCAGGCGTGATCGATCGGACCGGCGCCATCTCCCAGACCCGGCGCGAAACGAATGGCATCGGCGACGTAGGCCCAGGCGCCCGCCACCGCCGCTTCCAGCGTCAGTCCCTGCGCGAGGCCGGTCGCGCAGGCCGAGGCCAGGGTGCAGCCCGTGCCATGGGTGTGGCGGCTGACGATGCGCGGGCCCTCGAACGTCGTCTCGCCAGCGGCGCTGATCAGCACGTCGATCACCGTCTCGCCCGGAATGTGGCCGCCTTTCACCAACACGGACTGGCAGCCCATGGCCAGCAAAGCGTGGCCGGCGCGGCGCAAATCATCCGTGCTTTCCACCGCCAGCCCCGTCAGAGCGGCCGCTTCCGGCGCATTGGGCGTCGCCAGCATCGCCCGCGGCAGAAGCCGTAGCCGCAGCATTTCGATCGCGCGGGCGTCCGCCAGGACCGCTCCGCCCTTGGCGGTCATCACCGGATCGATGACCACCGGAATGTCGGGCCACGCGTCCAGAATGCGGATGACGGCTTCCCCCGCCTCGCCGATCATGCCGATCTTGATGATGTCGGCGCCGATGTCCGACAAAACCACGCGGGCTTGCGCCTCGACGATCTCTGGCGGCACGAGATGGATCGCCGATACGCCCAGGGTGTTCTGGACCGTGATCGCGGTGATCGCGCTCGCCGCATAGCCGCCGAGGGCGGTGACGGTTTTGATGTCGGCCTGAACACCGGCGCCGCCGCCGCTGTCCGAGCCGGCGATGATCAGGACGCGGCCCCTAGCCACGGATGGCCGCATCGACGCGAAAGGCCTGAACTGTCTCGCGCACATCGTGAACCCGCACCATGCCCGCGCCCGTGCGAGCGGCGGCCAGGGCGATCGCAAGCGACCCGCCCAGCCGATCCATGGCCGATTTTGCCGAGGGATCGAGGGTCCTGATCATACCTTTGCGGCTCGACCCCACCACGACCGGATAGCCCAAGGCGGCGAGTTCCGGCAGGCTTCGAAGCAGGGCGAGGTTATGCGCCACGGTCTTGCCGAAGCCGAGGCCGGGATCGAGCCAGATACGCTCTTTCGCCACTCCCGCGTCCGTGGCCGCGCGTGCGCGGTCTTCGAGAAACGCCATGACCTCGGCGACGACGTCGTCATACCGCGGATCGTCCTGCATGGTCGCCGGCTCGCCGCGCATATGCATGAGCACCACCCCGCATCCGAGCGACGCCGCCGTCTCCAGGGAGCGTGGTGCGCGCAGGGCCGCGACATCGTTCCAAAGCGTCGCGCCCGCGGCCATGGCGGCCTGCGCCACCGCGGCCTTCATGGTGTCCACGGAGATGGGCGTCGGGCAGCGCGCGCGGATGGCTTCGATGGCCGGGATTACCCGCGCCAGCTCTTCCGCTTCGGTTACGGGAGACGCCCCGGGACGAGTGGACTCGCCGCCGACGTCAAGCCAGTCGGCGCCCTCGGCGGTCATGGCAACGGCGCGTTCCGCGGCCGCCTCTGATGAGATCAACGCCCCACCGTCAGAAAAACTGTCCGGCGTGAGATTGAGAATCCCCATGACCAGGGGGCGGCCGGTGGGGATCAAGTCGATCAGCTTCAGCCGGTGGCCAATTCCGGATCCGGGCGCGGGGCGAGGGGCACGGAAACGCGCGGGCGCTCCGGAGACTTGACCGTTGGCTCATCGCGATTGGGCTTCACGCCCTTCAACACATTGATGATCTCGTCGCCGCCCAGGGTCTCGTACTCCAGCAGCGCCTTGGCCAGGGTGTGCAGGTCTTCGAGCCGCTCGGTTAGAATTCGCCGCGCCTCGTCCGAAGCGCCCTGCACCAGTCGACGGACTTCGAAGTCGATCTTGCGCGCGGTGTCCTCCGAGACATTCTGTGTCCGCGCCACCGAGTGGCCCAGGAACACCTCTTCCTGATTATCGCCGTAAGAAACCAGGCCGAGTTCGTCGGAGAAGCCCCAGCGGGTCACCATGTTGCGGGCGAGCGCGGTGGCCGCCGAGATATCGCTGGAGGCGCCGGAGGTGATCTTGTCCTTGCCGAAGATCAGCTCCTCGGCCGTTCGTCCGCCCATCATGATCGACAGCCGCGAGGTCATCTGCTCGTAGCTCATCGAATAGCGGTCGCCCTCGGGAAGTTGCATGACCATACCGAGCGCCAGGCCCCGCGGAATGATCGTCGCCTTGTGCACCGGATCGGCGGCGGGCACGCTGAGCGCCACCAGGGCGTGGCCGCCCTCGTGATAGGCGGTGGTGCGCTTCTCCTCGTTGCTCATGACCATGGACTTGCGCTCGGCGCCCATCATCACCTTGTCCTTGGCCTCCTCGAAGTCGCGCTGAAGGACCATGCGCCGGTTGCGCCGGGCGGCCATCAGCGCAGCTTCGTTGACGAGATTGGCCAGATCGGCGCCGGAGAAGCCCGGCGTGCCCCTGGCGATCACCTTCACGTTCACGTCGGAAGCAAGCGGGATGTTGCGCATGTGCACGCGCAGTATCTGTTCGCGACCGCCCACGTCCGGGTTCGGCACCACCACCTGGCGATCGAAGCGGCCAGGTCGCAACAGCGCCGGATCGAGCACGTCCGGCCGGTTGGTCGAGGCGATGACGATGATGCTTTCGTTGGGATCGAAACCGTCCATTTCGACGAGAAGCTGATTCAGCGTCTGCTCGCGTTCGTCGTTGCCGCCGCCCAGGCCCGCGCCGCGATGACGGCCAACGGCGTCGATCTCATCGATGAAGATGATGCACGGCGCATTCTTCTTGGCCTGCTCGAACATGTCGCGCACGCGGCTAGCGCCGACGCCGACGAACATTTCCACGAAGTCGGAGCCGGAGATGAAGAAGAACGGCACGCCGGCCTCGCCGGCCACGGCGCGGCCCAGCAGCGTCTTGCCGGTGCCGGGCGGGCCGACCATCAGCGCGCCCTTCGGGATCTTGCCGCCGAGGCGCTGGAACTTGGCCGGGTCCTTCAGGAAGTCGACGATCTCGGTCAGGTCTTCCTTGGCCTCGTCGACGCCGGCGACGTCCTC
>DATCEL010000349.1:0-3365 GCA_036510115.1 Caulobacteraceae bacterium | reverse complement strand
GTCACCAGCCACGATCGAATCGTCGGCGGCTATCTCTCGGCAAGCGAACTTGAGCGCTACGAAAAGCTCAAGGCGCGCGAACGGCAGGTGTTTCAGGTTGGCGCGCTGAGCGACGAAACCGTCGCCGAGATCGAAGCTGCCGAATACGGCGTCGAAACTCTGTGACATTCCCGGCCCCAAGCCGGGCTTGGTCATCCGCTACGGCTTCCTCTGGAGCCACGAGAAGACCGCCGGTGGCGAGGAAGGGTCGAAGGATCGGCCCTGCGCGATTGTCGTCGCCGCCCCTCGTCGAACCAACGGTGACATCGCGGTGATTGTCGCCCCGATCACGCATGCGCTACCGGAAGATCTGTCCACCTCCATGGAAATCCCGTCGCCGATTTGCCGGGCGCTCGGACTCGATCGACGAAGACATTGGCTGAGGCTGGATGAGCTCAACCGATTTGTATGGCCCGGCTACGATCTGCGAACCATTCCCGGAAAGCCTGGAGAATATGCCTACGGAATGCTTCCGCGGCCCATGTTCGAACATCTCCGCACCGCGCTTCTGGACCGCCAAAGAGCCATGGCTCCGCACATTCAACGTCGAGATTGAGGGTGGCCGTGAGTCGATAACGGAGAGTCTCTTTCGCCTCACCGGCTTCCCGCGCGGTTCCTGATATGGGCGGCGATCATCAGGCCTTTCATCGGCCGCAGCAGCGCCAGGGCGAGGATGGCGGCGGCTGGAATCCAGATGACCAGCGGCAGCCACACCGGCGGGCGCAGGGCAATCTCGGTGAACATCGCGCCAAAGACGGCGATAAAGCCGACGACGAGGATCACGAACACCGCCGGACCGTCGCCGCTGTCGCTGCCGGCGAGGTCGTAGCCGCACGCGGCGCAGCGAGGCGCGAGCCGCAGGAACCCTTCGAATAGCGGCCCTTGGCCGCAGTTGGGGCAGCGGCCGCGCGCGCCAGCCAGGAACGGCGCCAGCCCCTCGCCGGCCGTCAATGGCCCCAACCGGCTCCGAAGGTGAAATAGATGAAGGTGAACAGGAACAGCCAGACCACGTCGACGAAGTGCCAGTACCAGGCGGCGGCTTCAAAGCCGAAATGCTGTTTGGGCGTGAACCCGCCGCCGATCAGCCGCGCCAGGCAGACGATGAGGAAGATGGTGCCGATGATGACGTGGAAGCCGTGGAAGCCAGTGGCCATGAAGAAGGCCGAGCCATAGAGGCCGGCGTTGGACGCATCCTCGGAGTAGAACAGATGGTCGACGAGGATGTGGTGGTATTCATAGGCCTGGATCGAGGTGAACAGTATGCCCAGAGCGATGGTGATCGCCAGTCCGAGTTTGGCTCCCTTGCGGTCGCCGATCTGCAGGGCGTGGTGGGCCCAGGTGACCGTGGTTCCGGAGAGCAGCAGGGTCAGGGTGTTGATCAGCGGCAGCTCGAACGGCGCCACCAGTTCGACGCCCTTGGGCGGCCAGGTCGCCCAGGCCGTGCGCACGTCGTCGATGGGCGAGAGGGTGCGCACATGGTGGAAGAGCGCCATCTCGAAGAAGATCCAGAACCAGGCGACGAAGAACATCACCTCCGAGGCGATGAACAGGATCATGCCGTAGCGCAAACCGATGGAGACGACCGGCGTGTGATCGCCCTCGTTGGCTTCCTTGACCACGTCGGTCCACCAGGCGGCCATGGTCACGAGGATGCCCAGGAAGCCGACGGCGAGCAGCCACCAGGTGCCCTTGGGCATGCCGAAGATGCCCTTCATCCACACCACCAGGCCCCAGGCGGTGAAAACGGCGGCGATCGAGCCGATCAGCGGCCAGACGCTGGGCTTCACCAGATGGTAGTCGTGTCGGACGCCTTCGTGAGCCATGTCGCCTTGCCGCAGCCTCGATATCAATTGGTGGTGCTATAGCCCCGCCCCGGCCGCTCCGCCAAGGGGGCGCGCGGCTTGGTGGAACTCGCCACCCTGGGGCCGTTCACCGCCGGGAAGAAGGTGTAGGACAGGGTGATCGGGCCGGCGGCGACGGCGTCACGGTCGGCGGCGTAACGCGGGTCGACGAAGTAGACGACCGGGAATTCGACGGTCTCGCCGGGCTTGATAGTCTGGTTCTTGAAGCAGAAGCACTCGAGTTTGGAGAAGTAGGGGCCGGCCGATTCGGGCGTCACGTTAAAGAGCGCGCGGCCGGTGACCTCCGTCGGACCGGTGTTGGTGGCCCGGAAGAAGGCCAGCTTCGATTCGCCCATCCGCACCTCCTGGCTGCGCTGCTCAGGGGTGAAGGTCCAGGGAAGGCCGCGCACATTGGTGTCGAAACTGACCTTCACCGAGGCGCTCCCGACAGCGCCGGGCGCGAAGCTCGCCCGCCGCACCGCGCCGTTGAAGCCGGTCGCCTGGCAGAAGGCGCGGTAGAACGGCACGGAGGCGAACGCGAGGCCGACCATGCCGAATACGATTGCGCCGCAGACCAGGGCGAGGCGGCCGTTGCGCCGGGCGCCATCCATCAGCCGCCGCCCTTTTTCACCAGGGTGATGATGAAGATGATGATCACGAAGGCGGCCAGGGAGAGGGCGATGGCGATGCTGCGCGCCCGGCGCGCCTTGGCCGCCTGCGGACCTTCGCCATAGGGGTCGCTCATCGCAGCGCCAGGGGCGCGACGCCGAGCAGGTGCTCGGCCAGCAGGGCGGCGAACAGGGAGAACAGATAGAGGATGGAGAAGGCGAAGAGGTTGCGCGCGGTCTTGGCGCCCGCCTTGACGTCATAGAGATCGCCGTCGCGGGCGCGCGCCTCGCCCGATTCGCCGGCGTGACTCATCGCCAGCCGCGCGGCCAGGACAACGAACAGGACGCCGCCGGCCCCGGCCACGGCGAGATAGGTCCAGCCGCCGAGGCCGGTGAAGGCGGGGGCGACGCCGAGGGGAGCGAGAACCAGGCTGTAGAGAAGGATCTGGCGGCGGGTGGACGGGGCGCCGGCGATCACCGGCATCATCGGCACCCCGGCCTTGGCGTAGTCCTCGCTGGTGTAGAGCGACAGGGCCCAGAAGTGCGGCGGGGTCCAGACGAAGATGATCGCCACCAGCACCCAGGCCTGGAGCGGCGCCGAACCGCTGGCCGCCGCCCAGCCCACCACCGGCGGCAGGGCTCCGGCGAGGCCGCCGATGACGATGTTCTGCGGCGTCCGCCGCTTGAGCCAGCGGGTGTAGACGACGGCGTAGAAGAAGATTGTGAAGGCGAGCAGGGCGGCGGCCAGAACATTGGCCGCCAGAGCCATGATCCCGACCGAGAACAGCGACAGGACGACGCCGAGGCCCATGGCGTCGGCGCTCTGCACCCGGCCCGCCGGCACCGGTCGGCCGCGCGTGCGCCGCATCAGGGCGTC
>DATCEL010000348.1:0-3179 GCA_036510115.1 Caulobacteraceae bacterium | reverse complement strand
GAGACGGGCGAGGAACAGTTGAGCGGCCTGGGCGATCCCTGGCGACGCCAGAGCCTCCAGCCGCGCGCCACGGTCCATGGCCGCCTCGCGTTCGAGCGCCCGCAACAATTGCATGGCCAAGGTCCGATCGCTCGAGGTCCCGGAATCGCCCGCCAGGGCATCGAGGGCGCCGCGCGCACGGCGAGGAATGGTCAGCTCCAGCGTCCCGAATCGCGAGATGGCGCCGAAGGACACACCGGGATTGTCGGGCGCGAAGGCCTCGCGCGCGGCGACCAGCAATGCCGATCCGTCGTGTCCGCGTCCGGCCAGATCGATGACCACCAGGCCGCCGAGGCCCTTGAGGCGCAACACCCGCGCGGCCTCGCCAAGAGCGGCGATGTTGGCGACCCGCATCACGCGCTTGGCGCCCTCGCCGGCTCGGCCGCCGAGATCCACGTCCACGGCCGTCAGAGCGCGGGTGATCTCGACGGCGACCGAGCCGCCGCCACGGAGGGGGAACACCGTCTCGAACACTTCCTCCTGGGCTTGATCGGCGGCGGCGCGAGCCTGGGCGCCGGTTTCGATCGGCGCGCCCTTTGCGAGGCCGGCCAGGCGAGCCTCGATGCCCGGACCCGGGGCCAACAACCGCAGCGGCCCGGTCGTCGGGCCAAGCCAGCGAACCGAAGCGCCCTTGCCGGTTCTGGCTTCGGAGCGGATTTCGACCTCGATCCAACCTCCCTCTGCGACCGGCCCGATCTCCGGCGCAAGGTTGAGAACGGCGTCTGGACCGTCGCCCAGGTCGAGAAAAGCCAGACCGAGAGCCCGCTCGACGGACCGGATCCGCGCGGCCACCCGCGCGCCCATAACCTGAACCGCCGGATCGCCGTCGCGGGCGATGATCAGCCGCTCCGGCCGTCCCGCCAGAGTGACGACCGCGCGGCTCTCTCCGACGCCAGCGTCAAAGAAGAATTTCCGCACACTCACGACGAGACATAGCCCAGGCCGGCCAACAGACTTGTCGTCTCATAGAGCGGCAGTCCGACGACCGCGGTGTAGGACCCGGTCAAGCTGATCACGTGAGCGCCGCCCAGGCCCTGAACGCGATAGCCGCCGGCCGCGCCGCGCCATTCGTCGCTGGCGAGCAGGCGCGCGATATCTGTCGCGCTCAAGGTCTTCATCCGGATCCTCGCCTCTGCGAGACGCGCGGCGCGCCGACCGTCGGGGGCGATGACGGCCACGCCCGTGAACACGCGATGGCCTCTTCCGGACAACAGTAAAAACATCGCGGCGGCCTCGTCACGCTCGGCGGGCTTCCCCAGCATCCGCGTCCCGACACAGACCATGGTGTCGGCCGCCAGGACGAAGGCGCCCGGATGACGCGCCGAGATCGTCTCCGCCTTCAAACCCGCGAGCCGCGCGACCGCGCGCCTGGGCGTTTCACCCTTCAGAGTGCGCTCGTCGATGTCGGCGGGATCGACCAGGTCCGGTCGGATCCCGGCCTGAGCCAGAAGCGCCTCGCGGCGCGGGCTGGCGCTGGCCAGGACAAGGCGAGAGATGGGCGGCGGGTTCACGCTCACTCCTTATCCGCGGCGCCGCCGCTTGTCTTGGCCATCGATGCGCGACGCAACAGACGCTTGAATGTCTCGGCGCGGTCAGTAGGGTGGCCCCGATTTGAACAACTGTTCGAGATGTGGCGAGCGCCGCCCCGGAGCGAAGTGAATGAGCAAGCGATTCGAAGGCACCAGCGACTATGTCGCCACGGACGATCTCAAGATCGCCGTGAACGCCGCGATCGCGCTCGAACGGCCGCTGTTGATCAAGGGCGAGCCCGGGACCGGCAAGACGGTCCTAGCCTATGAGATCGCCAAGGCCCTCGATGCGCCACTGATAACCTGGCACATCAAGTCGACCACCAAGGCGCAGCAGGGGCTCTATGAATACGAGGCGGTGACGCGCTTGCGCGACAGCCAACTCGGCGACGAACGGGTCAAGGACGTCTCCAACTACATCAAAAAGGGCAAGCTCTGGGACGCGTTCGACTCGGAAGAGCGCCCGGTCCTGCTTATCGACGAGATCGACAAGGCCGACATCGAGTTCCCCAACGATCTGCTGCAGGAACTCGATCGGATGGAGTTCTACGTCTACGAAACCGACGAGACGATCCGGGCCAAGATCCGCCCGGTGGTAATCATCACCTCGAACAACGAAAAAGAGCTTCCCGACGCGTTCCTGCGGCGCTGCTTCTTCCACTATATTCGCTTCCCCGAAGACCAGACGATGCGGGAAATCATCGAGGTCCACTATCCGGGGATCAAACAGAAGCTGGTTTCGGAGGCCCTGCGGGTCTTCTATGACATGCGCAAGGTGCCGGGCCTCAAGAAGAAACCGTCGACCTCTGAGCTGTTGGACTGGCTCAAACTGTTGATGGTCGAGGACATCGACGAGGCGGCGCTCCGCGAGCGCGATCCCACGAAGTTGCTGCCGCCCCTGGCCGGGGCTCTGCTCAAAAACGAACAGGATGTTCACCTGTTCGAGCGGCTGGCGTTCCTTGCCCGGCGCGAGGGTTCGGGCGCAAGACCCGGGCAAAACTAGAGCCTTAACGGATATTCACTGGACCTGACGACGGTGCCGGCCGCACTCTTAGGCGATCAAGCTGGGAGACCTCGCCATGCGCTCGCGCACCGCCTTCTTACTGACCCTCGCCGGCGCGAGCGCCGCGCTCGCTGGATGCTATCCGCCCTTCATCCGGCATCACCGCCACCAGTACAAAGCCATCACCTCGCTCACCTGCCCGCAGTCACAAGGCGATCTCACCCGCAAGGACGCGGCGGCGGACGGCAAGACCTGCGACTACGCCGGACCCAACGGCGAGGTCGTCACCTTGCAGTTGATCGCCTTCGACGGAGGCGACGCCAACGCCGCGCTTGCGCCGCTGGAAGCCAAGCTTAGGAGCGAGGAACCCGCCGCCGCGAATCCTCCGGCCTCTGGCAAGGGCGAGGGGCGCGTGGACATCGATCTGCCCGGCATCCACATCCATGCTTCGGGCAAGGACGGCGACAGTGACGGCGATCAGGTCAAGATCGGCCGCAACGTGACAATCAACGGCGGCGGCGACAATACCGTGGTCGCCAGCGGCGGATCGGGTGCGGGCGCGGTCGACATAGAAGCCCACGACAAGGGCGCGGAAATTCGGGTCGACG
>DATCEL010000347.1:0-2339 GCA_036510115.1 Caulobacteraceae bacterium | reverse complement strand
GAACCACGCCCGAGCCACGAGCCATCGCCGAGGCCGCCGCCCTGATCGCGGGCGCCAAGCGACCGCTCTTCTATACCGGCGGCGGGGTGATCAACGCCGGACCCAAGGCGAGCACGGCGCTGCGCGAACTGGCGCGGATGACCGGCGCGCCCGTCGCCTCGACGCTCATGGGCCTGGGCGCCTTCCCGGCGGACGATCCGGCCTGGTTGGGCATGGTCGGCATGCACGGGACGTTCGAGGCCAACCACGCCATGCACGACTGCGATGTGATGATCGCCGTCGGCGCACGCTTTGACGATCGCGTCACCGGACGGCTCGACGCCTTTTCGCCGGGCTCGAAGAAGATCCACATCGACATCGACCCATCCTCGATCGGCAAGGTGGTGCGCGCCGACGTGCGGGTCCTGGCCGACGCCGGCGAGGCGCTCGCGGCGCTGATCCAGGCTCTCAAGCGCGAGCGATTGGTCGCCGAACGGCTCCAACCCTGGTGGAAGCAAATCGAGGGCTGGCGCGCGCGGCGCTGCCTCACCTATCGTCCGTCCACGGACGTAATCAAGCCGCAACACGCCATCGAGCGTCTGTTCGCCCTTACCCGCGGGCGCGACGTCTACATCACCAGCGAAGTCGGCCAGCACCAGATGTGGGCGGCGCAGTATTTCGGCTTCAACGAACCCAATCGCTGGATGACCTCTGGCGGCCTCGGCACCATGGGCTATGGCCTACCGGCGGCCGTAGGCGTGCAAACCGCGCACCCCAAAGCCCTGGTCATCGACATCGCCGGCGACGCCAGTGTGCAGATGACCATGCAGGAAATGGCCACCGCCATTCAGCACGACCTGCCGATCAAGGTGTTCATTCTCAACAATGAATGGATGGGCATGGTGCGCCAGTGGCAGCAGCTTTTGCATGGCGAGCGCTACAGCCATTCCTATTCCGCCAGCCTGCCGGACTTCGTGAAACTCGCCGAGGCTTTCGGGGCGGTCGGGCTCAGGGCCAGCCATCCCGACGAACTCGACGGTCTCATCGAGGAAATGATCGACACGCCGCTGCCGGTGATTTTCGACTGCCGCGTGGAGCGGGCGGAGAACTGTTTCCCGATGATCCCCTCGGGAAAGGCTCACAACGAAATGCTGCTCGGCGACGACGCCGCCGATCTCGGTGGGGCGGTCGATGACGCGGGCCGGAGGCTGGTATGAGCGAGCCGCGCGACGAGGCGCCGGCCAGCGCCTATGACATGGGCCACACGGTCGAGGCGGAGGATCTCGCCACCTTCGCCGTCTTGGTCGACAACGAACCGGGCGTGCTCCACCGGGTGGTCGGCCTCTTCGCCGCGCGCGGCTACAACATCGAGAGCCTGACCGTCGCCGAGACCGACCGCAACGCCCACACCAGCCGGATCACCATCGTCACCCGCGGCACGCCGCATGTCCTGGCTCAGATCGAGGCTCAGCTCGAGAAGCTTGTTTCGACCCGGCACGTGCAGAACGTCACCCGCGATCCGAACGGGGTCGAGCGCGAGCTGGCTCTGGTCAAGGTGCGCGGGACGGGGGCGGAACGGACCGAGGCCCGTGCGCTCGCCGAGACCTTCCGCGCCCGGGTGATCGACACCAACGCCGAAAGTTTCATCTTCGAAATCAGCGGCGCGCCATCCAAGATCGACAAGTTCGTCGACCTGATGCGCCCGATCGGCCTGGTGGAAGTCTCCCGCACCGGCGTTCTGTCGATCGAGCGCGGCGAACTTACGCTGTAGGCGTCAGCCGTCCGCCTTGGCGAGGGCGGGCCGCCGCGCGCGCCAATTCGGCGGACGCGGCGCTCCCGAGGTGAATCCTAGTGTGGGTGTCCGCCGTCGCCATGATTGCCACCGCCGTGGTTCCCACCACCGCCACGGCTACCGCCACCGCCGCGGTTTCCGCCGCCGCCCCTGGCCATGGCGCCGCCGCGGTTGCCGCCGCCGCTCATCATGGCGCCGCCACGAATCGCACCGCCGCGGTCCGCTCCGCCGCGATACCCGCCGCCGCCGCCGTGGCGATAGCCGCCTCGGTAGCCGTTGGCGTAGCCGCCGCCCCAACCGCGCCATCCGGCCGGGCCGCCCCAGCCGAAGCCGCGCCGCCAGGCATAGCCGCAGTAGTAGAAACCGGGGCCGCGCCAGCCATTCAGGTACCAGCAGTAATTGTTGCCACCGAAGATCCACTGGGTCTTTTCGAGTGTCACCGGCTGGCTGAAATCATAGACACCGGAGATGAGGTGCGCGGCTGGCGCGCCTGCATCGGCGGGCGCGGCCGTGGCCGTGCTCACGGCGGCGGCAAGGCCGATCGCGGCCAGGGCCACGGTGATGGATT
>DATCEL010000346.1:0-4427 GCA_036510115.1 Caulobacteraceae bacterium | reverse complement strand
GCCGGAAACGAGCATCGCATTCCTCCCTGGCTGACCGAGCCAAGTATCGGGCGAGTACTCTCCGCTCGAAAGTCCGATCGAGCAAGGCGCTATTGTGTCATGTCTGCGTGAACGCCGGCCGCCCAGGCGAAGGGCGCGATGAGAAACAGGCCGGCGAAATATCCGATGATGTGCGCTTGCCAGGCGACCGGCGCGCCCTCGGTCCCCGGCGTCAGTCCGGTGAGTCCAAGGACGACATTGATGCCGATCCAGGCCACGCTCATGGCCAGGACGGTGCGCCCGGTCAGCGATCCCAGGCGACCGCGCCCTTCGATCAAACGCGCGGCGGCGCCCATCAGACCGGAGGCGGCGCCCGAGGCCCCCACGAGCGCCCAGTCGGGCGAAGCGAGGCCCGCCTTGGCCAGGAGCGCGGCCGTGCCGGCGTAACCCGCGCCGGCCAGAACGCCACAAACAACGAAGAACAGCCAAAAGACGAAGGCGCCGAGCGCGTCCGTGCGCAGGAAGCGGGACACGGGCGCGCCGAAGGCCAGGATGAAAACGCTGTTCATCAACACATGCGCCCAGCTGGCATGGACGAAGAGATGGGTGACCAGTCCGGCCCAACGCCCGCCAGCTAGATCGCCGGCGGAAAGAGCAAAGGCGTCTGGACCGACGCCGAGCCAAAGCCTCAAACCATGCGCCGCGATCAGGATCGCGATCAGCAGCAAGAGTGGCCAGGGCGCGTTGAACGCCGGTTCCGACTTCCTCGCCTCTCGCCCGACAACGCCGTCCGAGTCGGCCCCCCAGGGCCCGCTCACGCGGCGGCGCGGTCGTCGCCCGCCACCGCGACAGTCAAAGGCGCCGGCGCCGCCTTGCCGAGGATCATGTCAGCCGCCTTTTCAGCGATCATCATCGTCGGCGCATTGGTGTTGCCACCGACGAGCGTGGGCATGACCGAGGCGTCGACGACGCGCAGACCCGCGAGGCCGAACACCTTCAGCGTCTCGTCAACCACCGCCATGGCATCGCCGGCGACGCCCATGCGGCAAGTGCCAACCGGATGGTAGATCGTCTCGGCCGACCGACGAATCCAAGCGTCGATCGCCGCATCGCCTTTGACGTCGTCCCCCGGCACCATCTCCGCGCCGGTGATGGCGGCCAGAGACGGCTGGCCGGCCAGATCGCGGACAATATCGAAGCCGGCGCGGAGCGCCCGGCGGTCCTCGTCCGTGGACAGATAGTTGGCGAAAATCGCCGGATCGTCGAGCGGATCGGCCGACCGAAGGCCGATGCGGCCCCGGCTCTCCGGGCGGAGTTGGCAAACGTGGACGGTGAAGCCGTCGCGGTCCGCCGGCGCCTTGCCGTGATCGCGCATGATCGCCAGCACGCAGTGGAGCTGGAGATCCGGTCGGTCCAGATCCGGCCGCGATTTCAGGAAGGCGCCGGCCTCGAGGAAGTTCTGCCGGCCTGGTCCCTGGCCAAACAGCATGTAGTTGAGCCCCGTGGTCAGGCGATTGAGGCCCTTGTTGTAAGCGAAGGCCGACTTGATCCCCGGGGTCTCCCAGGAAAGCGTCAGATCGAGGTGATCTTGGAGGTTCGCCCCGACACCCGCGAGCGCGTGGCTGACGGGAACGCCGGCCTGGGCCAGAGCCTCTGGATCGCCCACGCCCGAGAGCTGCAGGATCTGCGGCGATTGCACCGCGCCGGCGCACAACAATACCTCCGCGTCGGCCATCGCCTCGAGCGTCTTGCCGTCCTGGAGGAATTCGACGCCCGTCGCCCGGCCGCCTTCGATCACAATTCGGCTGATCCGGGCCCCCGTCAGGGCGGTGAGATTGGGCCGCTTCAGGGCCGGCCGCAGGTATCCGGCGGCGGCGCTGCAGCGTTGGCCGTCGCGGATGGTGAGCTGGTAGGGACCAAAACCCTCCTGCCGCGCGCCATTGAAGTCAGCGGTCAGCTTGTGCCCGGCCTCACGCCCGGCGGCGATGAACCTGGAATAGACCTCGTTCTTCGAAGAGGCCTTCGAGACATAGAGGGGTCCCTCCCCGCCATGGTAGTCGTCGCCGCCGCCCTCGAGGGTTTCGGACCGTTTGAAATAGGGCAGCACGTCGGCGTAGCCCCAGCCGGTCAGGCCTGTCTGCCGCCATTGGTCATAGTCGCGCGCGTGGCCGCGAATGTAGATCATCCCGTTGATCGACGAGCACCCGCCCCAGCCGCGGCCCCTCGGCCACCACAGCTTGCGCCCGTCGAGATGGGGTTCGGGTTCGGTCCAGAAGCCCCAGTTATAGTCGCCCTTTTCCGGAATGATCGCGGCGACGCCGGCCGGCATCCTGACCAGCATGGAGGCGTCTTTCGGCCCCGCTTCGAGCAGAAGCACCTTGGTGGCGCCATCCGCCGTCAGGCGATTGGCCAGCACGCATCCGGCCGAGCCGGCGCCGATGATGATGTAGTCGTAGCGCTGGGCGGCCATGGCGATCTTTCGCGTCCCTTAAAGTGACTTCCACCTAGGGTTTAGGGCAAAGGCCGCCGCGCGTGAACCTCTACCCCAGCCCCGGTATCCGTCGACGGATCATGCGCCACGCCTCGCCGCTCTCCTGCAGTCGCAAGACCTGAGCGGCGCCGAAATAGACCCCCACGCTGACGCCGATCGCGACCGCGAGGTCGACGGCGTGAAACAGAAGGCCGGTGGTGACACCCTCCAGGAGATGGTTGATCTCGTAGGCGGCCGCGCCGCACAGGGCGGCCGCCAGGGCGCAGCGAAGCAGGAACAGGGCCCACTCGCGAAACCCGCCGACATCGACCTGCTTGGAAAGAGCGTGAATGAGCTGGCCAAAGTTGATCAGGGCCACGGCAGAGGTCGCGAGCGCCAGGCCCACATGGCCCAAACCGAACACCGTGGCGTTGAGGGTGTTGAGAATGAGGTTGGCGGCGATGGCCACCAGGCTGATGCGCAACGGCGTCTTGGGCAGGCCGAGGGCATAGAAGCACGGCGTCAGCACCTTGATCGCCGCATAGCCCGCAAGGCCGATGGCGTAGGCCTGCAAAGCGTGAGCGGTCTGCAGCGTGTCGTGGGCGCTGAACCGGCCGTGCTGATAGATCAGGGCGATGATCGGCCGGGCGAGGAAAGCCAGTCCCGCCGAGGCCGGCAGCGCCAGAAACCACGCCAGGCGCACGGAGTCGCGGACGGTGCGGCCGAAGGCGCCAAGGTCGCGGCGCGCGAAGGCCCGGGTCACCGCCGGCAGGGTCGCTGTCGCCAGCGAGACGCCAAACAGACCGATCGGGAATTGCATCAGGCGGAAAGCGCAAAACAACCACGAGCGGCCACCGTTGATCTCGGAGGCGAAGTTGCCGTTGACCAGGACGTTCACCTGCACCGCGGCGCCCGCGACGACGCTTGGCCACATCAGTCGCCAGAGCTGCGCCAGGCGGGGGTCGCGCAGATTGAATCGCCATCGGAAGCGGAAACCCAAGCGATGCAGCGACGGAAGCTGCATGGCCAGTTGCGCCAGGCCGCCCAGGAGCACCCCCAGGCTGACGCCGTAGAGCGCCCTCTGGGTGAAATGCGGGTGCGGCCAGGTCGCGCGCGCGCCCGGATCGAAGGCGAGCGCCAGGCTGACGCCGGCGATCACCGAGACGATGTTGAACACCGTCGACGCCGAGGCCGGCACGCCGAACACGAACCGCGCGTTCAGCATTCCCATCACCGCGGCCGCCAGCGAGACGAATAGGATGAAGGGAAAGAGGATGCGGGTGAGCTGGACCGTCAGCTCGAATTTCCCGGGCACAGTGTGGTAGCCAAAGTTGGTGAGGTCGACGAGCAGCGGCGCGGCGACGATCGCCACGACGCAGAGCGCGCCCATCAGAAAGATCATCGCCGTCAGGATCAGATTGGCCAGCTCCCACGCCGGCTTCTCCCCCTCGGTGTCCCAGGCGGTGGTGAACATGGTGGTGAAGGCGATGGAGAGCGCACCCTCGGCGAAGAGGTCGCGCAACAGATTGGGAATCTGAAACGAGGCCAGATAGACGTCGAGAAGCTTGCCGGCCCCGAACATGGCGGCGAAGACCTGTTCGCGCACCAATCCGAAAAGCCGCGAGGCGATCACCGCCAGGCCTACGATTCCGGCCGCGCGGCGCGTGCTGGGTTGGGCGGCCTTGCGGCTCATCGCCACCGCCTCCACGGGATTCGGCTCAGCTTGCGCGCTTGGAGACTCGAAGCTCACCGGCCGGCCCACGTCGGCGCGCGCTTCTCGGCGAAGGCTTTCGGGCCCTCGATGAGATCCTCCGATCGGAACAGCGCCGCGACCGCGGGATAACGGCGCTGCCCGCGGATCGCCGCTTCGAGCGTGGGCTCGTCTAAGCCTTGCATGACCGCCTGCTTTGAAGCGCGGATGGACATCGGGCTGCATTCGCCGATCTGCGTCGCCAGACGCCGCGCCGCCGCCATCAGG
>DATCEL010000345.1:0-2179 GCA_036510115.1 Caulobacteraceae bacterium | reverse complement strand
CATAGTGTTGCTCATAGGCGACCGAATAATCGGTGTAGTCCTCGAGCGAATTGATCTTGCGATTGAAATAGCCACCGGCATAGGTCAGCGTATAGTTGCCGATCTTGCCGTTGATGGTCAGGCCGGCCTGAACCCAGCGGTCGTGGTCGCTGTCGGGTTGGAAACGGTTAACCTTGAGATCGCCGACTTGCGGATTGAAGCCGAAAATGCCGTCGGCGCGCATGTCCTGGGCGGCGACTTGCGGGGTGATGGTCCAGTTGTCGTTGAGATCGAACTTGACCGCCAGCCGGCCGCCGAAGGTATCGACTGGATTGAAATTATTCCTCACCCGGTCGGCGTTGTTAATGATCGAAAGAACGGGCCCCGGTTGGGGCGGCATCGTGGTGTCCGGCGAACAGTTGGTCGTGTGGACATTGCCGCAGTCCACGAACGCCCGCTGGCCTAGCACGTTGTCGATGAAGCCCGAGTCATGCTCGTCGAAGGCCACCAGCCGGACGGCGATATGATCGGTCACCGGCACATTGATGAAGCCCTCGGCGACGTAGCCGCCAGCGCCGTGGTCGACGTAGTTCCCTTCCACGTCGAACCCACCGTACATGTGCGAGGTGTCGGGCTGATTGGTGATCAGGCGCAGCGTGCCCGATTCGGAGCTGGCGCCGTAGAGCGTGCCTTGCGGGCCAGGTAGCACTTCCACCCGCGCCATGTCATAGACGTGGATATCAATGGTGCCGCCGATGGTGGTGATCGGCAGTTCGTCCAGATAGGCGCCGACGCTGGGCAGCGGCCCGGAGTGGTTGCCGTTGCCGCCGTCGGCGACGCCACGCATGTAGATGGTGGTGACGCTGGGCGCGAAAGTCTCGAACTGGATGCTCGGGATGTATTTCACATAGTCCTGGAAGTTGGTGACGTTGAGCTGTTCCAACTTCTTGGTGTCGATGGCCTGGATGCTCATCGGCACTTTCTGGATGTTTTCCGAGCGCTTTTCGGCCGTGACAATGACTTCGCTCAAGGCGGTCGCGCCCGGGCCCGAGGCGGCGGCGTCGGCAGCCAGCGCCGGCCGCGTCGCCAGGCAGGTCGTCGCCAGCAAGGCGGCCAAGCCCAGCGGCGCGGCCCTCACGCGCACGGAGAAATGCGATTTCGTCATGGTCCACCCCTGGGCCTTTAAGCCTCGATACGGGCAGCCTCGCCCGGAGCGTGGGCGCCGTCAAGCTTGGCTGGAGCGCCAGCCGCAATCGCGTCTCGCCATGTGGCCGATTTGTCCTAAGAATGGCGGCGATCCCGAGCGCCCCCACGAGCCGGAGTTCTTCCAGCAAATGGCCGGGGGGCACGCGGTGGAGGGAGGCGTCGATGAGCATCAGCCGAAGGACCGCGATTGGCGCCGTGGGCGTGGCGGCGCTGGCGTCGGGGCTCGACCCGATCAAGGCTTCCGCCCAAACCTCGCCGGTTCCAGGCGCACCGACGCCGCCTTCGGTGGAGCAGCGTCTGCTCGATCGGGCGCGGCAAAACCTCCATCCGATGTCGTTCAATGGCCACGTCTGCGCCGGTTCCGGCTGGGACCTGCTGGTCGCCGAGAGTCGCCAAGCCGAGTTCGTGCTGCTGGGCGAAGAGCATGGGACCGTTGAGACCCCGATCCTGGCGCTACAGTTGTTCACGGCCCTGCGCCCGTCGGGCTTTGACACCATGGCCATCGAGATTTCTCCACCCATCGCCCAGGACCTCGACGCCGCCGCGCGCGGCGGGGTCGAGGGCATCGCGGCGTTCTGCGCCGCCTATCCGCCGGGGCCGGCCTTCTACTTCTGGAAGACCGAGGCAGAGCTGATCGCGGGGGTGAGAGCCGCGGCGCCTCCCCATCAGGACGCGCTTTGGGGGCTGGACTATGAGGTCACCGGCGACCGCCGCCTGATCGAGCGGCTGAAGGCTGAGGCGCCGGCATCCGCCAGACCCTCGCTCGAGGCCCTCGACCAGGCGTCGCTCGGCGCGGGGGCGGCCTGGAGGGCGACTCACAATCCGGGCGCGTTGTTTACCTTTTCGGGAAACCCGGCGCTGGTGCGGGCGGTGCGCGCCGCGTGGCCGCGCCGCGACGCCGACGCGAACATGATCCTCGACACTCTGGAACAAACCTTAGAGATCAATGCTCTGTTTCCCGGCCGGGGGTGGGAATCCAACGAGCTTCGTTGCC
>DATCEL010000344.1:0-4260 GCA_036510115.1 Caulobacteraceae bacterium | reverse complement strand
GGCGGAGATCAGCGGTGGAGCATTCGCTCCCGCCGCGCTGCCCGACTTGGATGACCCTGAACTCGCCCCTCCCGCCGCGACGCCTCCGCCATCGGCTGGCTCAGACCCCGCGGCGCACCAGTCTGCGGCCCTCGATCGCCTGCCAGATGATCAGAACTGGCAAGCCGACGGCCAATTCGCGCGCCCGTTTTATCAGCGACAGGGCCAGGGCGACGTCTGGACCGAGGCCGAACAACGGGCCCAGGAAGACGTAACTGGCCTCCTGAACGCCCACTCCCATCGGGGCGACGAAGGCGGCGCTGCGGACGGCCATGACCAGGGCTTCCAAGCCCAGGATTTCATAGGCGCCAATCTCTACTCCAGCCACCTTCAGCGCCAGCCAGGCGCCCAAGCCGCTGGCGACCCAGGCGGCCAGATGCAAGACGATCGCCAGTGAAAAGCGACCCGTCTGGCGATGCAATTGGGCGATCATGTCCCCGGTCTCGGTCGCGTGAGGCGCGACCGCGGGCATGATTTTTTGAACGAGTGCGGTGACCGGACCTATGCCCTGGCGTTGCAAGACGATGAAGGCGCTCACCGCCGCTATAGTAACGACCAGGCCGCCCACGACCGGGCCGACCAAGCCCGCCCCAGAATCCAGGCGGGTGAGCAACAACGCCAAGCCGAGGCAGGTGAAGGCGATTTGGGCGATGATCTCGGCGGTCACGTCGACGATCGTGGTGGCGGACGCCCAGGTGGCTGAGATTCCCGAGAGTGTCGCGGCCCGGACCCCGATCACCAATCCGCCGACGTGGGAGAAAGGCAGCAGTTCTCCGCCGGCATCCCGCACCATCCGGGCCCACAGGTAGATGCGCCATTTCGATGCCGACCACGGCCGCTCCAGGCTGAACCAGGCCGAACCCAACAGCGCGAAGGGAAGCGCGGAATAGGCGACGAGCACGGCCAGGCCACGCCAGCCGATCCGCGCGAGGGCGGACAAGACCTCGCCCAGGCCGACATAGGCGATCAATCCGGTCGCCGCCGCGAGGCCCAGAATGGCCGCCGCCGCCGCCCAGCGCGTGAGAATTTTTCCGCTCACAGGGCGAAGTCGGCGTAGCCGCCGGTGCGCGCGCCGCTTTGCGCCAGGGCCCGCGCGGCGTTCGGCGAAGTCAACGCAGCAAGCTCTTCGGCGTGGAACAGCCCATAGGCCGAACCTTCGAAGTCGCCGCGCGTGGCCGGATGAAGATAGATTTCCGAAAGCCCTTCGGGCAGCCCGGCGATCAAGGCGCTCAGCCGCGCTTCGGTTAGTTGCCCACTCCAGCGGAGACCGAACACCTGATCAGGCGTTTGCAATCCCGCCCGCCGCGCGCGCCGGCGCAGCGCGCGGGCGAATGTCTCGAACAGTGGGTCAGGGCGCACGGGCCGGTGGGGTTCGATCGCCTTGAGAGACTGGATTGGCTCCACGGGTGCGCGCATCGCCCTCAATCCGTGACGTCGACCAACCGCGATCGCCAAACCGGCAATGGTTGGATGAAGGTGGAAGTGCTTGTGGGCATTCACATGGTCGAGAGGAAGTCCTGTGTCGGCAAAGGCCTTGAACTGCGCCTCGACCTCCGCGGCGAGTTCGCGTCTTGCCGCCGGATGAAAAAACATCGTCGCGCCAGCCTCGGCCATATTCGAGCGGAAATTTCCGTCGGCGGCGGTCAGATGATGCAGTTGCACCGCCGGAAGTGTGGGGCGACCCTCCACGAGCACGAGGTGAAGGCCGATCCTCAGACTCGGCAGTTTGCGGGCGCGTTCGACCGCGTCCGAGGCCGCCGGTCCGGACACCATCAGGCTCGCGGCCGTGAGCACGCCCTCCCGGTGCGCGATCTCCACGGCCTCATTCACCGCTTCGGACGCGCCGAAGTCGTCAGCGGTGATGATGAGACGCCGCCTACTCATGGCTCTGGGGTCTGAAGCGTCGTCTTCAGGCCGCCGTGGCCCGGCGATCCTTGAGGAATTCAAAAAACTCGACGCCTTCGCGCAGTCGTCGCTTCATCATTTCCGGACTGCGGACCATCTCGCCGACGATGTCGCCAATCTTCCTCGGGCGGAAATAGAAGCTCTTGTAGAAGGTCTCGACGCTTTCAAAGATCTCGGCGTGGCTCAGGTGGGGATAGTGAAGCGGCGCGATCTGGACCCCGTGCTCGTCCACCAGCTCGGCGTTGGCCGCATCGAGCCAGCCATTCTTCAGCGCCTGAGCGTGCAGGAACGTGCCAGGGTAGGGCGCGGCGAGTGAAACCTGAATGGTGTGCGGATTGATCCTGGCCGCCCAACGCCGGGTCTCCTCCATGGTTTCGCGGGTCTCGCCGGGCAGGCCAACAATAAAGGTGCCGTGAATGGTGATGCCAAGATCGTGGCAGTCGCGGGTGAATTGCTCGGCCACCTCGACGAGCATGCCCTTCTTGATGTTGTGCAGGATCTGCTGATTGCCGCTCTCATAGCCCACCAGCAGCAAGCGAAGACCTCCGGCCTTGAGAATTTCGAGGCTCTTGCGTGGGACATTCGCCTTGGCGTTGCACGACCAAGTGACGCCGAGCTTACCCAGTTCCTTGGCGATCGCCTCGGCGCGGGGAAGGTTGTCGGTAAAGGTGTCGTCGTCGAAGAAGAATTCCTTGACCTCTGGGAAAGCTTTCTTGGCCCAGGCGATCTCCTCGATCACGTGGCCCACGCTTCGGGTGCGGTAGCGATGACCGCCGACCGTCTGGGGCCAGAGGCAAAAGGTGCAGCGCGATTTGCAGCCGCGACCGGTGTAGATCGAGATGTAGGGGTGTTTGAGATAGCCGATGAAGTAGTTGTTGATCTGAAGGTCACGTTTGTAGACCGGGGTCACGAACGGAAGGCTGTCCATGTTCTCCAGGATTTCGCGATCGCGATTGTGGACGATGACGCCCGAACCGTTGCGATAGCTGAGACCGTCGATATCGGCGAACGCCCGATCATCCGCCACTTCCTTGATGGTGAAGTCGAACTCGTTGCGGGCGACGAAATCGATCGCCGGCGCGGCGCGAAGGCTCCCCTCCGCGTCGACCGCCACCTTGGCGCCGATCAGCCCAGCCTTGATATCGGGGTTGACCGCCTTCAGCGCTTCCACGGTCTTCACATCGGAGGCGAAGGACGGCGTCGAGGTGTGCAGGACAACGAGATCATAGTCCTTGGCCAGTGGCGCGACGTCGGCCAGCGTTTGTCGGTGGGGCGGCGCGTCGATCAGACGGCTACCCTCGACCATCGCCGCGGGTTGAGCGAGCCAAGTGGGGTACCAGAACGATTTGATTTCGCGCTTGGCCTGGTAGCGCGAACCGGCGCCCCCGTCGAAACCCTCGAAGGACGGGGCCTGTAGAAAAAGCGTACGCATAAAGACCCTCAGGAGTGGAGCAGGGCGCCCTCGCGGCTGACCCGGAAACGGGAACCGTGCCAACCCACGCTATTCACTCCAAAACTGGCGATGAAAAGGCCAAATGCCAAGAGGTCGCTGAAGGGAACCAGCCACCAGCGCCCGGCGTGCGAGCCGGTAGCGGCGTCGATGCAGAACTTGAAAGCGATGCGCATGGCCAAAATCGTACCGATCAGAATCAGCATCAGCGGCGAGGGGCCGAGCAGCGCGGCCGCGATGAGCGTCAAGGCCAGCGGATAGGTGATCAAGCTGCCGGCGTAGCCGAGTGGGCTGATCTGACGCACGGTCCGACCCCAGCGCAACTCGCGGCCGATGAGTTCGCGCGCGCGCGTTTCGTCGCAGATGTGAGAGACAACCATCGGCGGCATGGCGATTTTCAAACCCAGGCGGCGAACGGCGCGCCCGACTTCGTAGTCGTCGGCGAGATGGTCGGCGAAGGCCGCGAAGCCCCCGACTTGGTTTAGCACCTCGGCGCGAATGGCGATCGTGGCCCCAAAGCAAGGTTGGGCGAGGCCAATGGCCTTGCCGAGTATGGCTCCAGGAATGAACTGATAGTTGATGGCCATGGCCGACAGCCGAGACCAGAGGCTGGCGCGTTCTTGACCCACATAGAGGCAGCTCACCAAGCCAACGCCCGGCTCGGCGAGCGCGGCGACCACCGTCTGAATGTAGCTGCGATCGACGATGATGTCGGAATCGCTGAGCACCAGGACCTCATGCTTGGCCGACTTGGCGATATTGGTGAGGTTTGACGCCTTGAGATTGGCCCCGTGAATGCGCGGATCGATCAAAAGGTCGATGTCGAGTCCGGGGTAGGCCTGTTGCAGGTCGCGCACGATGTCGAT
>DATCEL010000343.1:0-6295 GCA_036510115.1 Caulobacteraceae bacterium | reverse complement strand
CGACGATCGCCCCCTGAGAACAGCGTGGGCCACTAAGCCCACCATCGCCGAGGTTGTGTTGAGGCCCCTTGCCGCCGCGCCCCGGTCATCCACAATTTCGGTGGCCGACGGCAACCGGGCGCGGCGGGCGGCGCTTTACCATCGGCTGTAACTTTCCGCCGACGGTGAGGGAACTAGTCTGAAGACGCCCGTCGCGTCGCATTCGACGTCGCGATCATCGACGACAAGGCCAGATGGATCCATGAGCGAAGTCGCCTCCGAAGTTAGCGCTCTCGACTGGTACGCCACCATGCCGGCGCCGTCATTGTCTATGCACGACGAGGCGGGCCGTCTGAGCGTTCGTCGGTACAGGGGCACGCCCGCGGAGATGCGACAGCCGGCCCTCAACGACAATATTCTGTGCATGCATCTGGGCGGCCCCAAGAGAGTGCGGCGCTGGCGGGGCGACCGGATGACGGTGCACGACGTGGAACTGGGCGCCCTCACGATCCTGCCGGCCCACCAGGTGAATCGCTGGCTGACCACGGGGCCTATCGATTTCGCCCATCTGACGCTGACCGACGTCCTGATCGAGCAGATCGCCACCGAAGAGTTCGGTGACGCATTCGCCGCGTCCGAGCTGTCTGACCGGGTCGGCATGCGCGACCCCTATCTGGAAACCTTGTTTCGCAACCTGCTTCTGGCCATCGAAGCGCGGGCGGACGGCGGCCGCCTCTATCGCGACAGCTTGCTGGTCGTGCTCGCCACGACCTTGATCCGCCACCATTCATCCCTCCGAGGCCGCGACAAGGCGTCGGTTTTGACGCCCAAGGGCGGCCTTGCCGGCTGGCGTCTGCGCCGCGTCATCGACTTCATGGAGGCCGACCTGGCGGCCGACGTCAGCCTCGCCGAGCTCACCACGCTGACCGGGCTCAGCCGGGCTCAGTTCTTTCGCGCCTTCAGGCAGTCCACCGGGTTGAGCCCGCATCTCTATCGATCGACGTTGCGGTTGGATCAGGCGCGCGCCCTCCTGGACGAAACCAGTCTCGGCATCGAAGCCGTGGCCGCCGCCGTCGGTCTGCGCGAGGGCGCGAGATTCTCGGCGCGTTTCAAGCAGCGCTTCGGGGTGACGCCCCGGCTCTATCGGCTGTCGAGAGGCTAGCAACCAGATCGCCGGATCGGCCTCGGCGGGCATCCACCGTGAGGTAACACGAGACCTTTCGGTCGTTTTGGACGCGGAATCTCACAATCGAACCGGCCGCTGCAACGCTTGTCCGGCCACTCCCGTATCAAAGAATCACGCGGCATCCGCTGCGTTCTTAAACATGTGCGAGGTCGACCTCGCCAGCAGGAGATCTCCAGATGAACCTCGTGAAATCAGCCGCGCTCGGCCTCTCCATGGCGGCGCTAGTCGGCGGCGCGGCTGTCGCGCAATCGGGCTCGATGAGTAGTGGCAGCATGAGTGACCATCACATGATGGCCTCGAAGTCCGACATGAAGACCATGCAGAACTGCAAGGCGATGTCGCGCGACAAAATGATGAAAAGCAGCAAGTGCATGAAGATGATGAAGATGCACCCGGACATGATGAACGACGGCATGATGAGTCACTAAGGTTCGACTCAATGCTATGATGAGGCCGGCGAGCCGAACAGGCGAACCGGCCGACCGCTCGAGACTCCCAGCCGACGAAACGTGATCGGGCGGCTGTGTGCTCGCCCATTTGTCCTCACGCGAACGCGCTTAGGGGGAGCCATGGTCACTCAGGCAGAGTCCACCGATCATTCCGCGGCCGCCTTAGAACGCGCCCCGACTGGCCGCGAGATCATCTACCGGCACACATTCATCGTCCGGCTGACGCATTGGCTCAACGCCATTGTCTTGTTGGTCATGCTGGGGAGCGGCCTGAACATCTTCAACGCCCACCCGCGACTATACTGGGGGAGGACCGGCACCAACGGCGATCCATCGTGGCTCTCGATCAACGGCTGGCCGCACTGGATGACAATTCCAGGCTTTCAGGACCTCGCCGACGCGCGTCACTGGCATTTTCTGTTTGCCTGGGTGCTGGGGCTGAATGGCTTGGCCTATCTGGTTTGGAGCCTCTGCATCCGCCATCTACAACGCGATCTTGTGCCGACGGGTCGCGATCTCAAGGGCATAGGCCGCTCGATCGCCGACCACGCCCAGCTAACGCACCCGACCGGCGAAGCGGCCAAGCGCTACAATGTGCTGCAGAGGTTGGCCTATCTGGGGGTGATCATCCTCATCCTGGTGATGGTTTGCAGCGGACTGACCCTGTCTCCCGGCATCGATACAGCGGCGCCTTGGCTGCTCGATCTCTTCGGCGGACGACAGTCGGCGCGTTCCATTCATTTCATCTGCACCAGCCTGATCGTGGCCTTCGTCATCGTTCATCTTATCGAGGTCGTTTTGGCCGGTCCGATCAACGAAGTGCGCTCGATGATAACCGGGCGCTATGTCGTGCCCCCGGACCCGGCGAGCGACGGGAGCACGGCCCAATGAACACTCTGATCACCCGCCGCAAAGGTCTGCTCGCCGCCGCCGGCGGCGCCGGCCTGATGCTTGCCGGATGCAACCAGATTACCCAAAGCTCCCGCTTCCAACATGTCGCCATCGGGGTCGAGGGCTGGAACCTGACCGTGCAGCGTTTCTTCCTCTCTGGCGGCCAGCTCGCCCCGGAATATGCGCCCGGCGACATCACCAAAATTTTCAAGCCGAACGGCACCACCAATCCCGACACGTCTGAGTACAATCGGCACGTCGCGGAAAACTTCGTGAACTGGCGGCTGATCGTCGACGGGCTGGTGGCGCATCCCTTGTCGTTGTCCGTGGCCGACCTTCGCAAACTTCCCGCGCGAACCCAGATCACCCGACATGACTGCGTTGAGGGATGGAGCTGCATCGGCCAGTGGACCGGCGTGCAGCTTGGTCTGCTTTTGCGAGCGGCGGGCGTGTCGCCGCAAGCTCGATATGCGGTCTTCCATTGCGCCGACAATCTCGGCGGCGAAACGTCCAAGGGTGGCGCGCAGAGCGCCGGCCAATATTATGAAAGCATCGACCTGAACGATGCGTTTCATCCGCAAACCCTGATGGCTTATGACATGAACGGCCAAGCTCTGGGCGTGCCGCACGGCGCCCCCGTGCGGCTGCGTGTCGAACGCCAGCTCGGCTACAAGCACGCCAAATATGTCCAGCGAATCCAGATGGTTGATAGCTTCTCGCCGATATCGGGGGGCAAGGGCGGCTATTGGGAAGATCGCGGCTACGAGTGGTACGCCGGCATCTAGACCGAGCGAGCTTCGCTGGCCGAAGGGCGGCTGCTACAATATCCCCGGCAGATCGAGCCGGTTCTCCCGCGCGCAATCCAGCGCCGCCCCATAGCCGGCGTCGGCGTGGCGCATGACGCCGCTGGCCGGGTCGTTCCACAACACCCGTTCGATCCGCCGCGCCGCGGCTTCCGTGCCGTCGGCGACGATGACCATGCCGGCGTGCTGGGAAAAGCCCATGCCCACGCCACCGCCGTGGTGCAGCGAAACCCACGTCGCCCCGCTGGCGCAGTTGAGGAGGGCGTTGAGAAGCGGCCAGTCGGAGACCGCGTCGGAGCCGTCGACCATCGCCTCGGTCTCGCGGTTTGGCGAGGCGACCGAGCCTGAGTCCAGATGGTCGCGGCCGATAACCACGGGGGCGCTCAGCTCGCCGCTGGCCACCATCTGATTGAACGCCAGGCCCAGGCGATGGCGATCGCCCAACCCCACCCAGCAGATGCGCGCCGGCAAGCCCTGGAACTTGATCTTCTCGCGCGCCATGTCGAGCCAATGGTGCAGGTGCGCGTCGTGCGGCATCAGTTCCTTCACGCGGGCGTCGGTGCGGTAGATGTCTTCCGGATCGCCGGAGAGGGCGGCCCAGCGAAACGGTCCCACGCCCCGGCAAAACAGCGGCCGGATATAGGCGGGAACGAAGCCCGGGAAATCGAAAGCGTCGGCCAAGCCCTCGTCTTTGGCCATCTGGCGGATGTTGTTGCCGTAGTCGACCGTGGGCACGCCGGCGCGGTGGAAACCCAGCATGGCCTTCACTTGCACCGCCATGGAGGCCTTGGCCGCCTTGGCGACACCGACCGGATCGCTCTCGCGGCGAGCCTGCCAGTCGGCGACGCTCCACCCGGCCGGCAGATAGCCGTTGATCGGATCGTGGGCGCTGGTCTGATCGGTGACCGCGTCCGGCCGCACGCCGCGCGCCAGCAACTCCGGGAAAATCTCCGCCGCATTGCCCAGGAGGCCCACCGAGATCGGTTTCTTATCAGCGCAAGCCTTGGCGATCATCGCCAGCGCCTCGTCCAGGTCCTGGCTCATGACGTCGAGGTAGCCGGTCCTGAGGCGCATCTCGATACGCGAGGCCTGGCACTCCACCACCAGGCACGAGGCCCCGGCCATCACCGCCGCCAGAGGCTGGGCCCCGCCCATGCCGCCGAGGCCCCCCGTCAGGATCCAGCGGCCGGAAAGATCGCCGCCATAGTGCTGGCGGCCGAGCTCGGCAAAGGTCTCGTAGGTGCCCTGAACGATGCCCTGGGCGCCGATATAGATCCACGAGCCGGCGGTCATCTGGCCGTACATCATCAGACCCTTGCGATCGAGCTCGTTGAAATGCTCCCAGGTGGCCCAGCGCGGCACGAGGTTGGAGTTGGCGATCAGCACCCTTGGAGCATCGACGTGGGTGCGGAATACGCCCACCGGCTTGCCGGATTGGACGAGCAGGGTCTGATCGGCTTCCAGGCGACGGAGGGTGGCGATGATGGTGTCGAAGCTTTCCCAGTCGCGGGCGGCGCGGCCGACGCCGCCATAGACGACCAGTTCCTCGGGCCGTTCGGCCACGTCGGGATCGAGATTGTTCATCAACATCCGAAGCGGCGCTTCGGTGAGCCAACTCTTGGCGCTGATCTTTGGCCCGCGCGGGCTGCGAATGATGCGGCTGTTGTCGAGACGGGTCATGAACGGCTCTTGGCGAAGGCGAGACAGGCTTCGAGGGCGTCGCGCAAAGTCGCTGTCATCGGCGCCGCGAAGTCGGCGTCGAACGCCGCGGGCCAGTTCTCGGGCGTCGGCGCGCCCTCGGGCTCGGCCATGTAGCCGCGGCAGGCGAGCTCCATCTGGATGGCGTGGACGCCGCCCTCCGGGGCGCCGTGATGACGGGTGATGTAGCCACCTTTGAACCTGCCGTTGGTCACGCGCGGCTCGTCCGAGGCGTCGCATACCGCCTCAACCGCCGCGGTCAGGGCCGGATCGCAACTTGCCCCGCAGTTCGAGCCAATGTTGAACTGCGGCAGTTCGCCTTCGAACAGGCGCGAGACGTGCGAGCGGATCGAGTGAGCGTCATAAAGGACGACGGCGTCATGGCGCGCGCGCAAGCGGGCCACCTCTGCCGTGAGAGTGTCGTGGTAGGGCTGGAAGAACACCCGCCGCCGGATGGCGACCTCCGCCTCGTCGGGCGGGTGGCCGGGCCGGTAGAGCGGCTCGCCGTCAAAAGTCGTGCTGGGGCAGAGCTCCGTCGTCGCCATTCCGGGATAGAGCGAAACGCCCGAGGGATCGCGATTGACGTCGATGACCGAACGCGACAGGCGCGTGGCGATCACCGTGGCCCCCAGATCGGCGGCGAAAGCGTAGACCCGGTCGACCCACCAGTCCGCGTCGCACGTGGCCAACCAATGTGAGACGAACCGGCCCTGGAGATGGGGCGGGATGTCGATCCCCGCGTGCGGGATCGAGACGATCAAGGGCGCTTCGCCGCGCCGCACTGTCAGCCACGCCGGCGGCCTCACCCAACGATCTCCGGCAGGGCGACGCTGGCGGCGGCTTTGAGGATCGCGCCGCTCCGCACCAGGGCGACGGCGGCGTCGATATCGGGATGGATGAAGCGGTCGTCCTCGAGGGTGGGGACTTTGATCCTCAGGGCCGCGCGCGCGCCTTCCAGCGCCGGACTGGACTTCAGCGGTCGGTGGAAGTCACAGCCTTGGGCCCCGGTCAGGAGCTCGATGCCGATGATGGCGAAGGCGTTCTCGACCATGGCCATGAGCCGGCGGGCGCCATGGGCGGCCATGGAGACGTGATCTTCCTGGTTGGCGCTGGTGGGGATGGAGTCGATGCTGGCGGGGGTTGCCCGCTGTTTGTTCTCCGACACCAGGGCGGCCGCGGTGACTTGAGCGATCATCAGGCCGGAGTTCAGGCCCGGCCGAGGGGTGAGGAAGGCCGGCAGGCCGGAAAGCGCCGGGTCGGTCAGCATAGCCACGCGCCGCTCGGCCAGC
>DATCEL010000342.1:0-3700 GCA_036510115.1 Caulobacteraceae bacterium | reverse complement strand
CGATCCGGGCGGCCGTCAGCGACCGTTCGATTTCCTGGGTTTCGGCGCGCTGATCACTTTCATCGGCGCGTTCCAGCTCCTGCTCGACCGCGGACCCGGTCAGGACTGGTTCGATTCCAAGGAAATCTGGTTCGAAGCCGCCGCCGCGCTGATTGGCCTGTGGGTGTTTCTGATCCAGACCTTCACCGCGCGCGAACCGTTCTTCCACCGCGACCTGGTCAAGGATCGCAATTTCGTCGCCACCACCATTTTCGGCTTTTTCGTCGGCGCCCTGATGTTCTCGAGTACGGCCCTGTTGCCGACGATGATGCAGAATCTGATGGGCTTCACGGCCCTGGAAAGCGGCCTGGCCAGCATGCCCAGAGGGATCGGCTCGTTGATCGCCTTCATCGCCGTGCCGATGCTGCTGCGAATCTTCGGCGCGCGACCGGTGCTGCTCGTCGGTCTGTTGTTTTCGGCCATCGCCCTCATTGAGATGAGCCGGTTCGACCTGCTGATGACCGCCGAGCCGATTCAGGTGAGCGGATTCATTCAAGGGTTGGGCACCGGCCTGATGTTCGCGCCCCTGACCGCCCTGGCCTACGCCACCCTCGCGCCGATCCACCGGACCGAGGGTACGATCGTCAGCACCATGGTCCGAAGCCTCGGATCGAGCGCCGGCATTTCGATCCTGCAGGCGGGCGTCATTCGCCAGTCGGCCCTGGCCCATACGGTCCTGGCCAGCCGGACCATTCCGAGCGATCCCGCATTCGCGGCGTCGCTGCCGAGCTTGCTGGACCCCGACACCCCCTTCGGAATCGAAGCGCTGAATGGCGAGGTGACGCGCCAGGCGGCGATGATCGGCTACGATTCGATGTTCGCCCTGATGATCGTCATGGTGGTGGTGATGGTCCCGCTGCTGCTGCTGGTGCGCCAACCCCGGCAAGTGGCGACCGAGGTCATCGAACCGGCGCACTAAGGCCCGGCCGCGGGCGCTCGCCGTTGCAACGCTCCGCCGAATGTGGCGGGATGGCCGGGGGGGAAACGTATGACTGCACAGAGTCTGGTCGCCGAGCGAAAGCCGATCGCGCTTGGCGTCGCCGTCGTGCCCCTGCTCGCCCTGATGATCTTCATTCAGTACGTGGATCGCGGCAACATCGCCACCGCCGCGCCGCTGATGAGCAAGGAGTTGGGGCTGGACGCCAGGCAGGTCGGCCTGCTGATTTCCGCCTTCTACTTCACCTATGCGCCAAGTCAGCTGCTGACCGGCTGGCTCGCCCACCGCATCAATGCTTATCGCACCTTGGCGCTCGGCCTGGCGATCTGGTCCCTGGCGACCTTCGCCACCGGTCTGGTGGGAGGCTTCGCCGGCTTGATCGCGCTGCGCCTGATGCTCGGCCTTGGCGAGAGCGCCGCCTTCCCGTGCAGTTCGCGGATCCTCGCGCGGCATCTACCCTCAGGCCGGCTGGGGGCGGCCAATGGCCTGATCGGGGTCGGTTTGGCGCTCGGACCGGCCATCGGCACCTGGGCCGGCGGCAATCTTATGGCAGTCTCGGGCTGGCGGCCGACATTCCTGATCTTCGGCGCTCTCTCGGCCCTGTGGTTGTTGCCGTGGTGGCGCGCGACCCGTCACCTCGACCGGGCGGAGCGGGACGAACCGGAGCCGCCGGCGCCGACCTATCTCGAGATCATCAAGCGGCGCGACGCCTGGGGCGCGGCCCTGGGACATTTCTGCAATAACTATTCGTTCTATTTCGTGCTCTCGTGGCTGCCGCTCTACCTGGTCAAGACGCGCGGACTCTCCATGGGCGAGATGGCCGAGGTGGGCGGCGTGGTCTATGGCGTCTACGCCCTCAGCTGCCTTGCCAGCGGGTGGCTCGGCGACCAGTGGATGCGCGCCGGCGCCAGCGCCAATCTGGTGCGCAAGTCGGCGGCCATCGCCGGCAACGTCATTCCCGGCGCGGCCCTGATCGTGGCGGCCTTCGGCGACACCACCATGGCGATCGGCTGCCTGATCGTGGCCGCGGTCGGTTCCGGCATCGCCACCAACACCATCTATTCCATCGGCCAGACGCTGGCCGGCCCGAAAGCCGGAGGAAAATGGATGGCGATCCAAAACGGCATCGGTAATCTTGCCGGCGTAATCGGGCCGATCATCACCGGCGTCATCGTCTACCAAACCGGCAGCTTCGCCTGGGCCTTCATCAGCGCCGGCGCTGTGGGATTGGTCGGGGCGCTTGGTTGGGGAGTGATCATCCGCAAGGTCGAGCCACTGGAGTGGGCGCCGGTGGGAACGATGCAAACCGCCTGACGTTCACGCGATTGGAGGCTGGTTCATGGGCAGGCTGTTGGCGATCCTCTTGCTGGTGACTCTGGGATCTGGCGCGGTGGCCAAGCCCGTCCATGCCAGACACCACGCGCGCGTCCATCACCGTCATTGGTCGGTGGAAATGCGCTCCGACGGCCAGACGAGTGGGCGACCCCGTCACGCTGTGGCGCCCCAGCAGGCGCGTCTGCGCCCAAATTTGGAGCGGCGCTTTGGCCGAAAAGGCGCAGTCGCCACGCTGGGCTACAACCCGGGAGTGGTCCGCCGGACGCTGGGGCCCAATGAGTTGGACGGGGCCGCCGAGGCGCGGCTGGGTCAATCCGAAAGCATCGCCGGCGTGAACGTCAAGGTGCCGTTCTAAAGCAAACCCCGTCCAGACTGGATCGTCTGAACGGGGATCGCGAGCGGCGAGACCGGTGCGTCGCCTAGTAGTTCGGCGTGGCCGTGATCCACACGCCTCGGCTATCGTAGTAGCCTCGCACGGATCCTGCGCGCCAACGGTGACCAGAGTCGTAGTAGCCGGGTTGAGCGTCGGCGACCCAGGCACCGTTGGCGTCGGCGTGGCCATTCCGCGCGCCGGCCCTCCAGCGGCCCTCGGCATCGTAAGCGCCGCTGACCGGACCCGCCATCCAGCGTCCATTGTCATCGTAGTAGCCGCTTGCGCTGGCGACCCACTGGCCGCCTTCGTCGTAGTAGCCATTGGCGGAGGCCGGAATCCAACGCCCTTGGGAATCGTAATAGCCATTGGCGGCGGGATCTCCGCTCGTCGCCACCCAACGGCCGCCGCCATCATAGTAACCGCTGGGCGCGCCATCGATCCAGGCGCCATCGCGGTTGTAGTAGCCGCGCGCATCGGCCCGCTCGATCGCGTTGGTGTGCCACTGGGCATTGCGATCGTAGTAGCCGTAAGCGTGCGTGCAATCGGCGTAAGGCCGGGTGACCTGATTGCCGACGACCGCGCCGCCGACACCGCCAATGACCGCCCCGGCGAGGTGATCGCCGCGCGGGGCGATGGCGCTGCCGATGATGGCGCCCACGCCGGCGCCGACGACCGTCCCGGCCGTCTGGTTGTCGCGCTGCTGGCCGCACGATTGAGCCAGGGCGAGCGACGGTAAGAGGGCCGCGACGGCAAAGCCGGCGACCAGTGTGAATTTGCGCATTTTAGGGGTTATCTCCTGGGATCGACGTAGGCCTTCCCTCGCAGCCCAAACGCGGCAACGCGGGTTTTGTTCCGCCTGAACACCGGGAGGTAAATACAATTTTCCCCATATCGCGCACATCTTCGCGCGATGTTCATACGGATTGCGGATTTCCGGCCGCCGCGACAATTTATTTCCGAGTTACTGTTCGATGAAATTTTATGATTACTGATATATACTTCACCTACGGAGATCG
>DATCEL010000341.1:0-2026 GCA_036510115.1 Caulobacteraceae bacterium | reverse complement strand
CAGAAGGGCTGACGCGAACATGGCCCCGCCCCTGCCAAAGGTTGACGCCGTGGTCATCGGCTTCGGCTGGACGGGCGCGATCCTCGCCCAGGAACTCACCGACGCTGGTTTGAACGTCCTGGCCCTGGAACGCGGCATCTGGCGCGACACCGACACGGATTTCTCCACCACCTTCGCCCAGGATGAACTGCGGTACCGTTACCGCATGGAGCTGTTCCAGCGGCCAGCGCACGACACCTGCACCGTTCGCAATACCGTGAACCAAACCGCGCTTCCCATGCGTCGCCTGGGCTCTTTTCTTCCGGGGTCAGGCGTCGGCGGAGCTGGAGTCCATTGGAACGGCCAGACCTGGCGGTATCTGCCATCCGATCTGACCGCCAAGAGCCACAACATCCAGCGTTATGGTAAGGCGGCCCTGCCGCCTGACATGACCATCCAGGACTACGGTGTCACCTACGCCGAACTCGAGCCCTACTACGACAAGTTCGAATATTTGTGCGGCATCTCCGGCCAAGCCGGTAACATCAACGGCGCGATCCAGCCGGGCGGCGATCCCTTCGAAGGGCCGCGCACCCGGGGCTATCCCAACCCGCCGCTGGACATGCCGTGGGGACCAACAATGTTCGGCCAGGCGGCCTCATCGCTGGGCTACCATCCCTTTCCGCAGCCGGCCGCCAACGCCTCGCGGCCCTACACCAATCCCCTGGGCGTGCAGATGGGTCCCTGCACCTACTGCGGCTTCTGCGAGAAATTCGGCTGCGGCAACTATTCCAAGGCCAGCGCCCAGACAACCATCCTGCCGGTGCTGCTCGCCAAATCGAATTTTGCCCTCAAGACCAATTGCGAGGTGCTGAAAATCAACCTCGCGGCGGACGGCAAGACCGCCACCGGCGTCACCTATATCGACGACGCCGGAGGGGAGTATTTTCAGGCCGCCGACATGGTGATCCTGTCCGCCTACATTCTGCACAACGTCCGCCTGCTGCTCGTCTCGGGGATAGGAAAGCCGTACGACCCCTCCAGCGGCCAAGGGGTGATCGGCAAGAACTACGCCTATCAGATCGATTCATCCGTGGACGTCTTCTACGAGGACAAAATCCTCAATCCCTTCGCCGGCGCGGGCGCGCTGGGCATGATGATCAGCGACTTCAACGGCGACAATTTCGACCACTCGGGCCTGGGTTTCATTGGCGGCGGCTATATCGGCGTGCTGCAGACCGGGTCGCGGCCGATCGAGACCCATCCGACTCCGGAAGGCACGCCCAAGTGGGGCGGCGCCTGGAAGAAGGCGCTGGCGAAGAGCTATCTGCGCACCGCCACGGTCGCCACTCAGGGGGCGGTGATGAGCTATCGCGGCAACTACCTCGATCTGGATCCCACCTACCGCGATGTCTATGGCCGGCCGCTGCTGCGCATGACCTTCGATTTCAAGGACAACGAGCACAAGATGAGCGACTACGTCACCGCGAAGGCGGCTGAGATCGCCAGGGCGATGGGCGGCCGGGAGATCGCGGTGAAGCCTCGGGTGGGATCGTGGAGCGTGGTTCCCTACCAGTCCACCCACAACACCGGCGGGGCGATCATGGGGGCCAATCCCAAGGAGAGCGCCCTCAACAAATATCTGCAGAGCTGGGACGTCGCCAATCTGTTCGTGATGGGCGCCACCGCCTTTCCGCAGCAATCCGGCTACAACCCCACCGGCACTCTGGCGGCCCTGGCCTATTACTCCGCTCAGGCCATCACGACGCAATACCTGAAAACGCCGGGTAAACCTCTGGTCCAGGCGTGATGAGACGCCGATCGCGCCGCCGCCTGGTCTTGGCCGTTCTTGGAGCCGGCGCTTTCGCGCTGGCGGCGTCCAGCCAGATTCAGACGCCCGCCGCCTCGCCCGCCAACGCGGCCATGATCAATCAGGGTCGCTATCTGGTCGCGGTCGGCGATTGCGAATCGTGTCACACGCGCGCCGGCGGACCGGCCTTGGCGGGTGGCTTCGCCCTGAACACGCCGTTCGGCGTGATCTATTCCG